>NZ_JBHVWF010000037.1:0-57888 GCF_042882365.1 Streptomyces sp. NPDC058221
GTTCCTGTACAGCGGCTCGGCCTTGATCCGGTCGTTGGCGTCGGTGCTGGAGGTCACCCAGACCAGTCGGTCGACGTCCAGCACGTTCAGCTTCTCGGCGCTGAGTTCGGCGGCGTTCCAGCCCGGCTTGGCCAGCTTGTCGATCTCGGGCTTGAGCTTGAAGCCCAGCTCGGAGAAGAAGATGGACTTGGGGTCGGTCTTCGTGAACGCGGAGTACTTCCCCGCCTCGAAGCTGTCTGCCACGGCGAGGGTCTTCGTGGCGAACTCGGGGTGCTCGTCCCGGACCTTCCTGAAGTCGGCGTCGATGCCGGTGATGAGCTTCTCGGCCTGGGCCTTCCTGCCGAGCGATGTGCCGATCTGCCGGGTCATCACCTGCCACGACGCCCCGTAGTCGGGCTGGCCCTTGGGCTGGGCGACGACCTTGGTGAACTTGGAGAGGGTGTCGTACTGCTCCTTCTTCATCCCCGAGTACTGGGCGATGACCAGGTCAGGCTTGAGCGCCGCGATCTTCTCCATGTTGTACTCGTCGCGCTCTCCGACGATGTCCGGCCGGTCGGAGCCCCACTTGTCCTTGGTCCACGGCCACTTGCCGTACGGCTTCTCCTTGAACCAGTCCACCGCGCCCACGGGCTTGACACCCAGGGCGAGGACCGCGTCCTGGTCGGAGAGGCCCAGCGTGACGATCCGCTTGGGCTCCGCCTCGATCGTCGTGCTGCCGTACTTGTGCTGGACCGTCACCGGGAAGGCGCCGGACTTCCCGCCGGCCTCGGCCGAGGCACTGGACCCGGCCTTGTCCTCGCCGCCCCCACAGGCGGCCAGAGCGACGGCGGCGACGACCGCGACGGCCACTCGGGGAGCGAATCTGACGAACCGCGTCAGCGCGGGGCGTGTACCAGTGGACACGGATGTTCCTTTCAAGGGGTTCTCTCACTGCGCGTGCCGAGCCCGCCGCGTACAGCCGTACGAGCGGCGGGCAGGGCTGGTGTGTGGGGGGCGGGCCGATGGCGGACCGGGAAGGGGGATCAGGGCGTGGCGACGCCGTCGGCGAGGGGGCGGGGCTCGTCCGAGGTGTTCTTCAGGCCGCGCTCGACGATCGAGTCGAGGATCTCGCCGACCCTGATCGCGGTGTTGGAGAGCAGCGAGGAGGTGATGCCGTGGGTGTGCTCGGTGCCGCCCTGGAGGTAGATGCCGCAGCGCAGTTCCTCGTCCGTCGCGATGCGGTAGTCGCGCTCGACCCGGACACGGCCCTCCTCGTCGCGCCGGCAGTGGCCGGCGACCTCGCCGAGCAGCCCGAGCGGTTCGACGGGGCTGTACCCGGTGGCGAGGACCACGACATCGGCCTCGAGCGTGCTCTCCTCGCCGGTGACCAGGGAGGTGACGGTGGCGTGGACCTTGTCCGCTGTCTCCTCGACGCCGGTCAGCCGGGAGATGTTGACGAAACGCAGCCGCTCGGTGCCGAGCACCTTCTCCTGGTACGCCTGGCGGTACAGGTCGTCGATCAGGTCGATGTCCACCACGGAGTAGTTGGTGTTGCCGTGGTAGCCCATCAGCTTGCGCTTGACGTCGTCCGGAGCGGTGAAGTACTCGTCCACCGCCTCCGGGTCGAAGATCCGGTTGGCGAAGCTGCTGTCGTCGGCGGGGCTGTAGCCGTAGCGGGAGAAGACCGCGCAGACCTCGGCCTGCGGGAAGCGGCGGTGGAGATAGGCGACGTTCTCGGCGGCGCTCTGTCCGGCGCCGACCACGACGAACCGGGTGGGGTCGGTGCCCTCCAGGGAGTCGACCTTGGCCAGCAGGTCGGAGTTGTGCCAGACCCGGTCGGTGCGCTCGATGCCCTCCGGCATCAGCGGGCGCAGTCCGGTACCGACGACGAGGTTACGGGCACGGTGGACGACCGTCTCGGTGCCCGACCGCGCAGTCACGTCGACGTACTCCACCACTCCGTCCCGCAGGACGGGCTCGACGGAGATCACCTCGTGGCCGTAGGAGACCATGTCGTCGACCTTCGCCGCGGCCCACTCGAAGTAGTCGTGGAACTCGACTCGCAGCGGGAAGAGGTTCTTGCCGTTGACGAAGTCGATCAGCCGGCCCCGGCTCTGCAGATAGCGCAGGAAGGTGTACTCGCTGGACGGGTCCCGCAGCGTCACCAGGTCCTTGAGGAACGACACCTGCATCGTCGCGTCGTCGATGAGCATGCCGCGGTGCCAGCCGAAGGACGGCTGACGCTCGAAGAAGTGAGCCGTGACCGCCTCCTGCCTGCCGACTCGCGCGTTGTGCTCACTGAGCGCGATTGCCATGGCCACATTGGACGGGCCGAAGCCGATTCCTATGAGGTCGTGGATCAGAGGTGCGTCGCCAGGATCAACCTGTGACATGTCACTCCCATCGTGCGGGACAGCCGCCTGTCAGGCGTGGACGAAAAGAACGGGACGCGGGCACACCGGAAGCGGCAGCCAGCTGAACTTAGGTAAAGCTAACCTGACTTTAACGGCCCTGTCGACCAGACAAACCGGACGAATCATCAGGCTGCCCACCTAACGCACCTGAAATCAGGGCGCGTTGCGTCATTAGGTAAGGCTTGCTTTACTTGGGCCTCGATCAGTCGCTCACCTGAGGAGGAACCCATGCGGGTCGCCATGTTCGGTTACCAGACCTGGGGCCACCGCACCCTGCAAGCCCTCCTGGACTCCGAGCACGACGTGGTGACAGTCGTGACGCACCCCAAGAGCGAGCACGCGTACGAGAAGATCTGGAGCGACTCGGTCGCTGACCTGGCCGAGGAGCACGGCGTCCCGGTGATCATCCGCAACCGGCCCGACGACGAGGAACTGTTCCGGCTGCTCCAGGAAGCCGCCCCGGACATCATCGTCGCCAACAACTGGCGCACCTGGATCCCGCCGCGGATCTACAACCTGCCCCCGCACGGCACGCTGAACGTCCATGACTCGCTGCTCCCAAAGTACGCCGGCTTCTCGCCGCTGATCTGGGCGCTCATCAACGGTGAGAGCGAAGTCGGTGTCACGGCCCACATGATGGACGAGGTGCTCGACGCCGGCGACATCGTGGACCAGCGCGCGGTGAAGGTGGAGCCGGGCGACACGTCCGTGGACCTGTTCCACAAGACCGTCGAGCTGATCGCCCCGGTCACCGTCGGCGCACTGGACCAGATCGCCTCCGGCCGGACCGAGTTCACCCGGCAGGACCGCTCGCAGGCGACGTTCTTCCACAAGCGCGCCGAGGAGGACATCCGCATCAACTGGGACTGGTCCGCCGAGGTGTTGGAGCGCCTGGTGCGCGCCCAGACCTCGCCGTACCCGAACGCCTTCACCTTCCACCGCGGAAAGCGGCTGGAGGTGGTCTCCGCCGTCGTGTCCGAGGGCCGCTACGGCGGGACGCCCGGCCGGATCTTCTACCGCGAGGGCGAGGGGGTGGCCGTCGTCGCCGGCGCCGACGCGCGCACGGGCCTCAACCACGGCCTCGCCATCACCCGGGTGAGGACCGAGGACGGCCGTGAGCTGCCCGCGACCGAGTACTTCACCACCATGGGCGGATACCTCACCAGCCGCCCCTGAGCACGGTGAAGGCCCCGGCCGACGAGGGGTCGGCCAGCTCCCCGGCCTACCCGACGTACCCGGCGTACCCGAAGGGATGGTTCGGGCAGCGAAGCGCGCGAGCGGCACCTGCTCGGGACAGAGCCCCAACGGTCAGGAGTTGACGCATTCCCGGCCGGGGCCGCGCGCCGGCAGGAAGCACAGGTGCAGGCCGGTGCGGTCGGGTCCACCGATCATCAGGGTGAAGCGGTAGGCGTCCGTGTCCGATGTGCTCATGATGACCACGCGACGCGGGCGCGAACCAGGTGTCGAGATCTCGACGGCGTCGCCCGTCTCCGCGTGCCAGATCCTGCCCCAGGCGGCGGCGCACACCGGGCTGTACCGGATCTCCATACGCGCGCCGCTCGCGGTACGGCGCTGTGGGACGAGGGAGGTCGCCCGGCCGGGCAGTCCGCAGAACATCTGCGCGGGGTCCTTCCCGTCGCAGGCCCTGCCCTGGCATCCGGGTTCGGGATCGAGCACGGGAGATGCCGGGCTCGCCGGCGGATCCGTGCCCCGGCCGCGCACGGCCGACGCCGTCAGCAGCGCGGCCGTCGCCACGGCGGCCGCGCCCACCGCGACGGTGAACAGCCACTGCCGACGGACCCGCCCGGGGCCGGCCGGGCCGCTCCCCGGAGCACCCGCATCGGCCGGAGCACCTGCGTCGACCGGGGCGGGCGCAGGTGCGGGCCGGGCCGCGGGCAGGGTCCGCCGGGCGCGGCCGCTCCATTCGGCGTCCGCCAGCTCCCACAGCGCGAGCAGCCGCCCGGCAGGCTCTCCGGCCATCGTGCACAGCCCGTCGACGGCCTGACGGGGCACGGGACTCTTGCCGTTGAGATAGCGCTCCCAGGAGGACTTGCTGTACGCCGTGCGCTCGGCCAGCACCGCCAGGCTCAGTCCCGTGCGGGCCCTCATGTCACGGAGCCCTTCGGCCAGTGCCACGCATTCGGGTGCGGGGCCGGTCACCTGCGGAGCTCCTGCCAGGTGTGGGGGCCCGCGACGCCGTCCGCCGGCAGCCCGGCCTTCTTCTGCAGGCGCATCACGGCCGCGATGGTCTGCTGCCCGTAGACCCCGTCGACGGTGCCCGGGTTCAGTCGGCGATGGCTCAGCAGGCATTGCGCCTCCACCACGTCCCACCCCGGACCGGCGAGAACGGCAGTGCGGGTGGTGCTGTAACCGGCGTACAGACCTCCACCTGCCTCGTCGGCCTCACGGACCTTGCAGGGGTAGGACTTTCCTGGCTGGAAGACGTACCGGCCCGGCCCCTGGGCGGCACCGGCCGGAGAACTGCTCGGCACGGGGCCGGCCGCCACGGACTTCATCCGGGCAACCGTCCCGTCGTCCTCGCCCCAGGGCGCGGCGATCAGCATGCCGGCGCCCATCCCCACGAGGGCGACGGTCACCACGGCGGCCAGAGCGACGGACTTGCGCACTGTCCACGGCTGTGCGGCTCCCACCGCCGGGGACCGTGCCTCAGCGTCTGCGGGTCCCTCAGCCGGCTCCGCGCCGGCCTCGGCCGCACGGATGGGCCCGGTTACTTCCTGACCTGGTGCTTCCTGTCGGCCCGCGTCCTTCGCACCGGCCGCCGGAGGCGGGGTGACCGGCTGCTGCCACGCCTCCTCGGCCACTTCGTGCAGCACCAGAAGCCGGATCGGGTCCGCTCCCGCGGCACGCGCCAGTTCCTCCACCGCGCGCCGCGGCGGCAGGGCCTGACCGTTGAGGTAGCGATCCCATGAAGAGCGGCTGTAACCGGTCTTGGCCGCGAGCGAGACCAGGCTCAACCCGCTCCGGTCTTTCAGCCTCCGTAACTGCACCACGAGTTGCCGGACTCTCTGGTCCTGAGAATCGGGCAATGCCTTCCAACGCGGCATGACTCCCCCATTTGCCTACAACAGTCCTCGACGTTCTCTCCCCCGTGCCCCGTCGGTACACCTCGCGGGGCACGGGCCGGCCGCCGCAACCGACGCTTTCGGCCACGCGCGACCGGGGCTCGCGTCCCGCCGCCACTTCATCCCACGCGGCGTCTTCGCAGGTCACGGCGGACCGCGTCTCGCCATGACACCATCCGGCCGGCGGGCCTCGCGGCGGCGGCGGGAAGGCGAGCAGTGTTGGTGCCACAAGCCGGGCGGTGCGGTCCACCCCGCGTCGCCCCTCGACCCCACGGGGAAGGACACCCGGACATGAACGTACGCAAGCGGCTCACGGTGGCCGGTCTGACGACCGTCCTGAGTATCAGCGGCCTCGGGCTCGCACTCGCACCGTCGGCCTCCGCCGAGGGCGCCTGCACCGGCTGGCGCACCATCCAGGTCAACCACAACGCGGCCGGGCTCAAGTACCGGGAGTGCGACCGTTACAGCGGCTCCAACACGCAGACCAAGGCGCAGCTGTACCTCTGGGACAACAAGAGCGACGGCAAGGTCGCCCAGGCGTACACCGCGACGGGCTCGAACCTGAACGGCTCCTGGCACCAGAGCTGGTACCGCTACTACAGCTGGGGCAACGAGAAGCGCCACAGCCCGCTGGTCGACACGGGCTGGCACAAGGGCCACGACGTGCACGTACTCCTCAAGGCCGCGAGGAGCTGACCGTACGGCACCTCACGCCCACCTCCGTGGTGTCACCGCACCCGGCGGTGACACCACGGAATCACCCACTGCCACCGGCGGGACTCTCGCCGGGCCGGCAGCCGGCGCGACCGGTTCACGGCCATGCCGACTCGCTCATCGTCCGTGGACTCACAGGGCCGGCTGCAGCCCTTCGAAGCGCACCGTCCAGCGCCGGTCTGCCGGAAAGCCCGGCGCGTGCCGGTCCGGTGCGCCGTCCCAGCCGGCTGCCATGAACGCGATGGCGTACAGCAGCGCGCCGTTGCTCGGGAAGTACGGGAACGGCCCGCCGGTTGCCAGGCCGGCGTCGTCGAACTGGAAACCGTCGGCCGGGTGGAGCAGGAAGTCCACTGCGTCGTCGGGGCGTCCGAGCCGCGCGGCGCACATGGCGAGCATCGGGAAGTCCCATCCCCAGGTCCGGTCGAACTGCCAGCCGGTGAAGACCTTCTCTGCGGTGCGGGCCATCGTGGGGACGTCGACGCCGTCGCCGGGCAGCCAGCCGTACGCGCCGATCAGGGCCGGGTGCTCGTAGTTCCACTGTGTCCACATGTCCTGGACGCCTTCGTGCAGGATGTACGTGCCGTCCTGCACCGGCAGCGGAGCGAGCCCGTCGTGGACACGCTGCCACGCCGGATCACTGTGCAGGCCGAGCCGTTCACGCCACTGCTGTGCGACCCGCAGGCCGAAGCGCCAGTAGGCGAGCTCGAACGCCGGGTTCTGCGTGGTCTTCGGGTCGGTGTTCTCCGAGACGATGTGCAGGGGCGGGCCGAGGATGTAGCGGCGCGTGTCCTTGTCCCAGAAGGCCCAGGAGGAGAGGAAGTCGGCGGTGTCGAAGACGATGTCGCGCCACTTGTGCAGCGTGCTCTCGTCGGGATGCGCCCGGTAGTCCATCTCGGCCAGGAAGATCGGATGCGGCTGTTGCCACATCAGCAGGGCGTGGATGACGTGCGGTGACTCACGCCCGTCGGCCGTCGTGCACTTCGGCCAGCGCGCTCCCCGGAAGCCCTGGGACTGTGCTCGGTCGCGCGCCGACCGGTGGAAGCGTTCATAGACGTCCAGGCTGCGGTCGAGCATCGGCCATCGGTTCCACTGCGCCCAGTGCGCACCGTGCCACCAGTACATCTCCATGTGGAACTTGCCGTTCCAGCCGTTGTTGACGAGCCCGGACTCCTGCGGCGGCTGCGAGCCCGCCTCGTTCGCGCGCAGGAGGTACTGGGAGAGCACGACACGCCGCTCCAGTTCCTTCCAGCGCGGGTCGGTGCTCGCGGAGAGGTCGATCGCTCCGCCGGAGAGCCAGTACTGCCGCCAGGACCGCGTGCTCGCCGCGAAGGTCGCCCTCGACGTCGGCACATGGCCGGACGGCGTGGGCGTGAACGTGCAGGTGAACCGCAGCCGATCGGCGTGGCGGTCGCCGGCGAGCCGGTAGCGATGCCGGTTGGCCGCTGCTCCGATCGACAGGTTCTGGTCGTCGGGGACGACGATGTCGTGGTCCTGGCCCGCGTACGTGTAGCCGAGCTCCAGGCGCTTGGCCAGGCCGGGCGCCGGGTCGCCGAGGTTCAGGTGGTTGACGAGGAGAATGAGTGAATCGTCCGCGACCAGTTGCGCGAGCTTGCCGGTGACATCGGCCCAGTGACCGTCGGCTCCGTACCGCGCGGTGCGGATGACGAGTTCTCCGGCGTCGGCGTCCGGACCGGTGAACACCCCGTGGCCTTCCCAGGCGAGCGCGGCGTGGTACTCGGTGGAGTCCATGCGGTGGGTGATGTCGGCGTGGTTGTGCCCTCGGGTCGAGGCCGTCGTCCTGTGGGCGTCGGGGGCACCGTAGGTGCCGACATACGCCGCGAACTCCTGCTCATCGGCGTAGGGGAAGTCGAGAAACACCGCCAACCGCTCCGCAGCGACGAGCGGCGAGTCGATTTCCACCGCGACCGTGTCGTGATCGGGGTGGCAGCAGGTGCGGACGTGCACCGGTTCACCGGCGATCTCGAACCGGCTGTCGACGACGCCGGTCCACAGGTCGAGTTCCTGATGGATTCCCGTGATGTCGCCGGCGCCGGCGGCGCGGCCGTCGGGCATGGCCAGTTCGAGACCGATGCGTCCGAGGTTGATGCGAGCCGGGTTGGCGTAGAGCCACGACGACAGCTCGGGCTGGTCCGGATTCGGGATCGGGTAGTCGACGGGACGGCCGTGCGTGTCCCAGGTCTGGCCGCGGAAGTCCGACGGCTCCTGGCCGGGCGGCAGCGGGAAGCTGTGCCACCCCCAGTCGGACATGGTGTTGAAGGGGACGAACGTCTGCAGCCCGGTGACGTCGACACCGAACGCGAACCCGCCGTTGCCGACCTGCAGCGGGCTCTGCGTGTCGAGTTTTCCGCGCACGACTCGATGGCGTGCCACGACGGACTGCCGGTCGATCGGACGTACGGACGTCGCATCGGCCGGTGTGGGGGCAGCGGCCGCGGGCTCGGAAGTGACACCGACCACCGCTGCGGCCGCCGAGCCGGACAGGAACGTTCTGCGCGTGACCATGCGGTGCTCCCTGAAACTCGGCAGGAGACTGGTCGGTCAGTCAGCTGACCAGTGCTCATCGTGCTCGTTCACCGGCATCGAACGCTGGACAGCTCACCGAGATGACGAGGCGCCCGTTGATTCGATTCAACCGTGCGACAGGCTAAGCCGGTTGCCTCGATTCAGGCAATGCGCAGGAAGCAAGTGATCCGAGCCACCCCTCGACGTACAACCTCACCCGGACACACCTGACGCCATTAAACGTTTCAATCAGTTTCCGGCCTCCGGCCACGTCCGGACGCGACGCCGGACGGCCCCCAGGCCTTCATGGACCGCGGGCGTTGCACCGATTCCGGTGCGGCCTGTTTACAGGCTTCGTTCCGACCGGTAAGCAGGCACCAGCACTGTGCGAAGTCGTCCGGTGCTGTTGATAGTTGGTCGGTTCCGATACGGAGGACTGAATGAGACGACGAAACCTGCGCGCCGGCCCCATGGCGCTGATGGCCGCGACAGTCAGCGCCGCACTTGCCCTGGGTTCGGCCGGCCAGGCGAGCGCATTGTCTGACAACGTTGTCGCCTCGCATTCCGGTTCTGCGGCCACGTCATGGACGGTGCAGCGCGGTGGGCCCACCGCAGTCGTCACCCTCGACCGGACCGACGGCTCGCTCGACTTCTCCGTCCGGCGGAACGGACGGACGGTCCTGGAACCCGCACCCGTCGGCGTGGTCACCGGTCAGGCGGATCTGACCTCGGGACTTCACCTGCTGCACCGTGCCGACCGGGCGGTCAACGAGAAGTACACGACGACCGTCGGCAAGCAGCTCCGGCGGTCCGTCCACATGAACGAGTCGCGGTTCGCCTTCGAAGGGGAGAACGGCGCACGCCTCGATCTGGTGGTCCGGGCCGCCGACGACGGCGTGGCCTACCGCTATGTGCTGCCCGGCAAGAACGGCGTGACCATCGAGCACGAGGCCTCCGCCTTCCAGCCCCCGGCCTCCTCGCCGGCCTGGCTCAGCACCTACGCCGCCCCTCACGAACAGCCTTACGACCGGACCACCGCGGCCTCCGCGGGCAGCGGCGAGTACGGCTACCCGGCGCTCTTCCAGGTGGGCGACCAGAACGTCGTACTGGCCGAGTCGGACCTGGACGGCCGGTACTCCGGCAGCCGTCTGGTACACGAACAGGGCTCCGGACGCTACGCGTTGGCGCTGGCCGACAAGGAGGTCCACTCGGACGGGCCGCTCACCACCCCGTGGCGCACCGCCGTCATCGGCGATCTCGCGTCCGTCACCGAGTCCACTCTCATCGACGACCTGGCACCGCCGTCCCGGATCCGCGACACCTCCTGGATCAAGCCCGGGAAAGTCGCCTGGTCATGGTTGGCCGGGTTCAACGAGGCTCAGCGCAGCCTGGAGACGCAGGAGAAGTTCGTGGACTACGCGGCGGCGCACGGGTGGCAGTACGCCCTCGTCGACGACGGCTGGAAGACCACGGACTGGATGCCGCAGCTCATGGACTACGCGAAACGACGCGGAGTGAAGATCCTGCTGTGGATGGCCTGGACGGATCTCGACACCGCCGCCGAGCGTGACGCGCAGCTGGACAAGGTCAAGAAGTGGGGCGCCGCCGGCCTCAAGATCGACTTCATGGACTCCGACACCCGTGAGCGTTATCAGTGGTACGACGCGATACTCAAGGCCACGGCCGAGCGCGAACTCGTCGTCGACTTCCACGGCTCCACCATCCCGAACGGCATCCAGCGCACCTGGCCGCAGGTGATGTCGATGGAGGCGGTGCACGGCGCCGAGCAGGGCGACGTCCGGGCCGACAACATCGCGACACTCCCGTTCACCCGTAACGTCGTCGGGTCGATGGACTTCACCCCGATGGGTTTCCAGTTCGGTGAGCACAACACATCCGAAGCGGCTGAACTGGCCCTGTCCGTCATCTTCGAGTCGGGTCTGCAGAACTTCGCGGGCAGCATCGAGGAGTACCGTGCCCGCCCCGAACTGGCCCGC
Organism: Streptomyces sp. NPDC058221; assembly: GCF_042882365.1. Classification (NCBI taxonomy): domain Bacteria; kingdom Bacillati; phylum Actinomycetota; class Actinomycetes; order Kitasatosporales; family Streptomycetaceae; genus Streptomyces; species Streptomyces sp. NPDC058221. The sequence continues at coordinate 10,711 of NZ_JBHVWF010000037.1, forward strand.
TTCCTGGAGCAGGTGCCGACGGTCTGGGACGAGACGAAGCTGCTGAAGGGCAGCGCGCCCGGCCGGAGCGCCGGCTTCGCACGGCGCAGCGGCGCCCGATGGTTCCTGGGCGAGATGGCCGCGGGTGCGGCTCGTACCCACCGAGTGCCACTGGACTTCCTGAGCGGCGGGAAGTGGCGCGTCGACGTGGTCCGCGACGGCTCGGACGGCCTGGTCCGGGAGAGCCGGCTGCTCACCCGCCACGACACCCTGGAGGTACCGGGGGTGGAGAACGGCGGATTCACCGCGATCGCCTGCCGTGCCGTGCCCGGCCGGGCCAGTTGCGACGAGCCCGTACGCCGTGTCCCTTCGGGCACGCTGACCGTGGACCCGCGGCAGACCTCGGCGGATCCGGGCACGGAGGTGAAGCTCGACGGCAGCTTCACGGTCGACGAGTCCGGTCCGGTCAAGGATGTCACGCTCACCGCGAAGGCCCCGGAGGGCTGGGGCATAGAGGGACCGGGGGCGACCACAGCCGAGCTGGCGACCGGTCAGCCGCTGAGCGCGGACTGGCGGATCACCGTGCCGGAGCAGCCCGCCTACGGCTGGACGGACATACCGGTGACCGTCACCTACCGGGACCCGGCCGAGGGCGCGACGGCCCCGAAACTGAGTCTGCACAGGCAGGCCCGGGTCTTCGTGTCGCCGCCCGGCATCGACTACGTCAGCGATCTCCCCTTCTCGGCGGAGAGCAACGGCTGGGGCCCGGTCGAGCGGGACACGTCCAACGGCGAGTCGGCCAAGGGCGACGGGGGCCCGCTGCGTATCGGCGACCGGACGTACGACAAGGGGCTCGGCACGCACGCGCCCTCCGAGGTGACGGTCGACCTGGGGGGTGCCTATGACCGTTTCGAAGCCGACGCCGGCATCGACGAGGAGAAGCCGGACAAGGGTTCCGCGGTCTTCGAAGTCATCGGCGACGGGAAGGTACTGGGCACGAGCGGGGTCATGGGCCCGAACGACGCCGCCCATGCCTTCGACATCGACGTCACCGGCGTGCAGCGGCTGACCCTGCGCGTGACGGACGGCGGCGACGGCAACGACTCCGACCACGCGGACTGGGCCGACGCACAACTGCACGTCGCCGCCGGCACCGACCGCCGATAGCCGGTCGGGCCCGGGACACGTCGTTGCCGTGAGCCGCGGGAACGCCCCACGACTCACGGCAGCGGCGCTGAGAGGTGGCACGGAGCCGCGTCGGCGAAACGGCGGGTGATCCAGGTGGGAGCGGTGATGGCGGTGCCCACCACCACGCTGAATGCCCCGGCACGGAAGGCAGCAGACACGTCGTCCGGGGTCCGCAGCCTCCCTTCGGCGATCACCGGTACGGAGAGCCGGCTCGAGAGCGCCGTGATCAGACCGAAGTCCGGCTCCGGACCCGGCGGGCTGTCAGGTGTGTAGCCGGACAGGGTCGTGGAAACCAGGTCGGAACCTGCCTCGGATGCTGCGATGCCCTCCTCGAACGTGGAGACATCAGCCATGACCAGCACGCCCCGCGCGTGCAGGGCGACGATTATGTCCCCGAGTGTCTCTCCGTCCGGCCGTGGCCTCGCCGTCCCGTCGACGGCGACGATGTCCGCACCGGCCTCCGCGACGGCCACGGCGTGACCGACTGTCGGAGTGATGTAGACACCGTCGTCGCCGTCCTTCCAAAGACCGATCAGCGGAAGGGCTGTCGAGGACGCGATGGCCCGCACATCGGCGGTGCCGTTGGCACGGATGGCGACGGCTCCGCCGAGCTCCGCGGCGTGCGCCATCGCCGTCATGTGAACGGGACCATGCAGGGGACTACCGGGCGCGGCCTGGCAGGAGACAATGAGTCCTCCCTCCAGTGCGGCCGGCTCAGCGCCCAGCGGCCTTTCGGACCGGCTGCGGGGGTGGTCGATAGACATGGAGAGGCTTCCTGTCGATGAGGCGGTCATGGCACTTCGAGCGGGAGCAGCGCCGCCCCGGCCACAGCGGCGAGCGGGCCCGCTGAAGCGGGGAGCAGGGGGACGGAATCGACTCCCGGCAGGAGTTCGGACCGGAAGGCCGTTTCGAGTGCGTCGCGGTACAGGTCGCCACAGGCCATTACGCCCCCTCCCACGACGACGGCATCGGGGTCCAGGAGATTCACCAGACCGCCCAGCGTGCGGCCGAGGACGGTGGCTCCTTCGCGCAGTACGTTCTCGGCCAGTGAGTCACCGGAGACGGCGAGCGCGGTGACAGCCGGCAGGTCCGTGGCGGTGGGGTCGCCGCGCAGACTCCGGAAGCGCGCGGTCATCGACGGACCGGCCGCAGCCGCTTCAAGGTGGCCCAGCCGTCCGCAACTGCAGCGTCTGTCGTCCGCCCCCACGGCGGGCAGGTGACCGAGCTCTCCCGCCGTGTGATGGGCTCCACGGACGAGCCGACCGCTGAGGATGAGCGCCCCGGCGACGCCCGTGCCCACTGCGGCGAACAGCACGTCGTCCAACCCTCGCGCGGCGCCGAACCTGCTCTCGCCGAGCCCCAGGGCATTGCCGTCGTTGTCGGCGGCGACCGCTACGCCGTCCAGCCGTTTCGACAAGCCCGCCCCCACGGCTGTGCCCGCCCAGCCACGCAGCAGGTCGGTGGCCGAGACGACCATTCCCGTAGCGCTGTCGATCACCCCTCCTGTGCTGACGCCGACGGCAGCGGGCAGTGTCCTGCCCGCCTTGTGAAGGACGCTGCGTGCCGCTTCGGCCATCGTGTCCAGAACCGCGTCGGGTCCAGCCTGGGCCGGGGTGGGGAGGGACACCGAGTGGTGAAGGATGCCGGTCGGGCCGACGACGGCCGCCGCCGTCTTCGTACCGCCGACATCGATGCCCAGGCCCCACCAGTCGGGGGGCAGCGGGGCCTCTGTCATGACTGGCTCCTGCGTACGTTCAGTCGGACGTTGTACCGGTCGGCCCGGTAGATGCTGGTGGTGGCTTCCTGCGGCCGGTCCCGGTCGTCGAAGCTGGTGCGCTGGACGAGGAAGGCAGGCGAACCGGTGGGCACGCCCAGCAGGACGGCGCTTCGGTCGTCGAGGGCAATGGCGGTCCATACCTGTTCGGCACGCACCAGGCGCAGCCCGTAGTCATTCTCCAGCAGGACGTAGAGCGAACCGCCGAGGTCGCGGCGCAGCAGGTCGGGCACGCGCTCGGCCACGAGCTGTACGGTCTCCAGGCACATGGGGCGCTCGTCCGCGGACCGTACCCGCACCAGACGGACAACCGGATCGGTGGGCGTGATCTGCAGTTCCTCCGCGATCTGCCGCCCGGCGGGCGCCTCGTCGGCGGCCAGGAGACGGGTACCCGGTACGAGTCCTCGGGCCCGCATGTCCTCGGTGAAGGAGGTCAGCCGATGGGACTTGGAGATGGTCGGGGCCGCGACGAACGTACCCGCGCCGTGCACCCGGTAGACGATTCCGTCGTCCGCGAGGGCGTCGAGCGCTTGGCGCACGGTTGAGCGGGAGACCTGGTAGCGCGAGACCAGTTCTCGTTCGGTGGGCAGAGCGGTGTGCGGTTTCATCAGCTCGATCTCGCCGCGCAGCCGGGCGCGCAGTTGCTCGTGCTTGGGTCTGCGGTCCGCGTCGTGCGGTCCGTCCCCGTCCGTGAGGACTTCCTCTGTGGTCACGACCACGTCCTTTCCAGCTCGTACGTCATCCCTTGACACCGGTGAGTGCGATACCCCTGACAAAGGTCTTCTGCGCGAAGAAGAACAGCACCACCACGGGCAGCGCCGCGACGAGGGACGCCGCCATGGTCAGGTTCCATTCCACCTGATACGTCGACCGGAACTGGGCCAGTCCGACGGACAGGGTCCAGTTCCGGTCGTCGTTGCCCACGTAGAGCAGGGGCCCCATGAAGTCGTTCCAGCAGAAGGTGAACTGGAAGACGGCTACGGCCGCTATGGCAGGGCGTACCAGGGGGAGAACGACACTGAACAAGGTCCTCAGTTCACCGCAGCCATCTATCTTGGCCGCCTCCAGGCACTCCTGCGGGATCGTCAGGAAGAACTGGCGCAGCAGGAAGATGGAGAAGGCGTGGCCGAAGAACAGAGGGACGATCAGCGGAGCCAGGCTGCCGACCATGTCCATGCTTGCCCACATCGAGTACAGCGGCACCAAAGTGACCTGGGCGGGGAGCATCATGACGGACACCGTCATCAGGAACCACAGGTTCCGTCCACGCCAGCGCATCTTCGCCATGGCGTAGGCGGCAGGCACGCTGGAGATGATCGTTCCGATGGTGGCCAATGCCGCGTAGAGGAGCGTGTTGCCCGCGTAGCGGACCAGCGGTATGCGCGTGAAGACGTCCGAGAAGTTGTGCCACTGGAACGTGGAGGGCCAGAGATTGGGCGACAGCGTCTGCTCGTTCGACATCAGGGCCGTCAGCCCGATCATGACGAACGGCATGAGGACGATGACGACGAGGGCGATCAGCAGGGATCGCTCGGCCACCACAGTCAGAAACCGGTGCCTGCGGGCCAGACGCCGCTCGCGGCGCGACGGGGGCCGCACGGGTGAGGTGGCGGAAGCGGGTGGGGAGGACAGGACGGTCATCAGCTCACTCCGGACAGATCCGACGACCAGCGGTTCGCCCGCCGGAGTATGACGAAGGCGACGACGAACGACACCGCGAACAACAGCAGCGCCAGAGCGGACGCGTAGCCCATGTTGAAGTAGCGGAAGCCCTGCTTGTACAGCAGCACAGGGAAGAAGAGCGTCGAGTCGTTCGGGGAGCCGAGGGACTCCGCGCCGGTTGTGGCGCCTCCGGACAGCGACGTGGCCACCACGTATGCCTGGGTGAAGTACTGCAGTGCGTCGATGGCCGCGGTCACGGCCGCGAAGGCGAGCACGGGGCGGATGGACGGCAGGGTGACGTGCCACAGTTTGCCCAGCCGGCCCGCGCCGTCGAGTTCGGCGGCCTCGTAGAGCTGCTGGGGGACATCGAGCACCGCCGCAAGGAAGATCACCATAAGGTTGCCGACCATCCAGCTGTCCAGCATCAGCAGGGACGGCTTCGCCCAGTCGGGGTCGTTGAACCAGAGCGGCCCGTCCAGACCGATCATGTCCAGCAAGGTGTTGACAGGACCGGACGCCGGGTTGAGCAGGACTACGAAGGCCAGTGCGGCGGCGACCAGCGGCATCAGGTGCGGCAGATAGAACACGGTGCGGACGATGCCGGCGCCGCGTCGTACCCGGGAGACCAGCATGGCGATGCCGAATGCGAGGAGCAGCTTGACGGGTACGCCGATCAGCAACATCCAGGCGCTGTTGCGCAGGCCGGTGAGCAGGGCGTCGTCACGGAAGAGGAAGAGCCAGTTGTCGAGACCGACGAAGCGGGCCGACGAGATCAGGTCGTAGCGGGTGAAAGAGAGGTAGACGTTGGCGAGCAGTGGATAGACGAAGAAGACGGTGAATCCGATGGCCCAGGGCGTCATGAAGGCAACCGCCGCCCAGTTGACCCGTCTGCGCGGCCTGGTTCGGGTGGCGGGGGCCGTAGACGTCGTCATCGTTGTCACTTCTCCTTCCCGATGGTGATCTGGTCGATGAACTCGTCGATCTTTGCCGCCTGTTCGGACAGCCCTTGCTGGGCGTCGGAGACGGCACCGGCTTCCCACTCCTGCAGGAAGGAGGCCATGGTGTCCTGGTAACTCACGCCGGCCGGCGTGTTGGGCGGTACCTTGCTGTGCGCGTTGGCCGCCATGTCGAGGAACGGTTTGAAGTGGGGAATGGCCGCCAGTTCGGGCGACTTCACGGCTGCTTGCGTGGTGGGCACGTTGTGCAGGCCCTTGGCGAGTGCGGTCTGCGCGCCGGTGTCGGTGGCCAGCCACTTGACCAGCTGCCAGGCCGCCTCCGGGTGGGTGCTGCGGTTGGTGATTCCCGCAAGGTGCACGGTCCAGGCACCCGCGCCGTAGCTGTCCGGCCGGTCATCCGGGGCGGGGAACGGCGCGGTCCCGTAGTCGAGGTCGGGTGCCTCGTCCTGGACGAAGGCCGTGCGGAACTCGCCGTCGAGCATCATGGCCAGCTGCCCGGTCTGGAAGGCGTTCGAGGTGCTGTACTGGGCGCCGGCCCCGGCAGTGAAGGCACGGAGGTTGTCGTAGCCATACCAGTCGATCAGCTTTTTGCGCCATTGGAGCAGGCGCTTCCAGTCCGGGTCGCTCGCCACTGTGGACTTCCCGTCCTTGTCGAACCATTCGGCGCCCCACAGCTGGCCCTCGTAGCTCGGACGGTTGGCGTAGAAGAGTGTGAGCGGCGCGTACCCTGCCCGCTCTATCTTCTTGCCGCTTCGGACGGTGAGTTTGCGTGCGTAGGAATCGAGTTCGCTCATCGTCCGCGGCGGGCCGTCGAGGCCGGCCTCGGCCAGCAGCTTCTTGTTGTAGTAGAGGCCGTACATGTCGCCGAGGACGGGAAGCGCGCAGCGGGTGTCGTCGGCGGTGCTGGCTCCCCAGGCGGCCGGTACGAAGGTCTTGGCGTCGATCCCGTCCCGTTCGATGTAGTGCGCGAGGTCGCGCCAGCCGCCGCTCGGGCAGTAGACACCTGCCAGGTCGCTTTGCGGCGCCCACTGCACGTCGGGGGCCGGACCGCCACGCAGGGCGGCAACCATCCGGTCGTTGTCCTGCGATCCGACGCTCTTGACGGTGATCCAGGGGTGTTCCCGCTCGAAGTCATCGATGACGTCATCGAAGACGCCGAGTTCGCGGCCGTTGTAGGCACTCCAGACAGTGATCGTGACCGGCTCCCTGCCCGGCTGGTCGAGGGGAACGTCGGATGTGGCGACCCCGCACCCGGTGGACGTCAGGCAGACGGCCACGGCGTAGGCCAGCAGATGGCGCAGTCTCCGCATCGCCATCTCAGGTCCCCTCGGGCGCGGCCACGGTGAAGTCGACCTCGAAGGTGCGCTTCCACGGCAGGGTCACCGTGTTCGGGGTGAGCCTCCATCCCTCGAAGCCCTGGAACTGAGCGGGGGCCGTGGCCAGCCGTTTCGCGATCCACTCGCGTACCGGTTCCACCAGGTCGTCCGACAGAGTGCTGTGGCGGACCTGGTCGGTGAAGGTCGCGAGCGCACGTCCTCGGATTCCGGCCATGTAGGCGCAGTCCTCGACAAGACGGTGCAGCAGCAGGCCGCGGTGCGCGGTGTGGTCGACGGTGCCGGCCCGCAGGGCCGCCGTGTACACCGTGGCTTGGGCGATTACGCTGCCCATGGTGTTGCCGGCGGTGTTCCAGCCGGCGTATCCCGCGAGCGAGGTCAAGGGCAGCTGTTCGGCCAAGGCGGCCACCAGTGCCGGGTCCGAGCCGTTGGGGTAGGCGCAGTCGGCGACCGCCACCGGCACCCCGCGCCGTGCATGGCGCAGGACCTCTTCGACCGTGGCCCGCACCTCCGGGTCGTCGCCACTGCGGACGACGGGATGGCGGTGCGCCCAGTCTCCTCCTGCCGGGTCCGGCGGGTGGATCACGACGACCAGATCCGCCTCCTCGGCGGTGGCCACCGTGGAGCCTGTGCCGTGCACATGCCCCTTTGCTCCCTGAGCGATCGGGATGTTCTCGTACGGTGCCACGCGTTCCGCTCCCCCAGGAACCGCGCAGACGGGTGCGACGCGCAGCGCGACGCCGAGGCCGGCCAGGACAGCACGGGCAGTCAGGACCGCGCCGACCTCGTCTGCGCCCGGATGCATGAGAACGCTGCCGGACACGTCAGCCAAGGCGCGGTGCCACTGCCCCAGCCACTGCTGTTCCAGACTTCCCGCTGAGCGTTCCGCAGTGTCGTCAGCGGTGATCAGCAACGTGTCGAGAACCCGGTCCGCAGCCAGGGAGACCGCCGCGAGATTGGCCGTGTGATTGCGCAGACGACGACGTGCGAAGTCGTCCACGGCGTCCGCGGGCAGTCGCTTGCGGAACTCGTCCGGGGTTTTCTCGGGTGCGTGCGGCTCGCTGCGGAACTCGCGGTCCAGAGAGGCTCCGTACTGATGGAGGTCCACCCCGATGCGCTCCCAGTACTCGGGCTCCTCGTCGTTGTTGTACGAGTTGGGGGCTCTGGTCACAAGGGAGACCGCATGTATCGCGCAGGCCGGTGCGGCTGCCCGAACCCGGCGTAGCACCTCCCACCGGGAGAGCACCAGAGCCGTCGAATCCTGAGTGGTACGGGCGGCGATGAGGCCCCCGTACCCGAGCATGTCCAACGCGATGACCAGGGCCTGCGTCTGCTCCGCTCCGGTCACACACTCCTCGAGCCACCGGGCCAGGACTTCGGTGTCCCCCGGCTCCCGCTTGCGGCTGAGCGCCGCCACGGGCGGAAGCACGGTCTCGAAACCGGCGATCGCGGCGACCTGCTGTGGGAGACGGGCGTTGACCGGGCGTTCATCAAGCGGCATCAAACCGATGCGCACAACAGCCTCCAAGGGCCGAAGAAGAAGTACACGGCGATTTTGGTCCGATCCAATCACCGGGTCAAGAGGATAAAACGCGCTAATTCGCGCACAGTTGGGCCGAGTGGTCCGAACCACTGGGTCAAGGCGTGGAATGCCCCTGGCAGGCGACCGGCTTGCACCGCAGTGCACCGCCCAGCGATCCAGACGCCTCCACCAAGCACCTTCACCGGACGCCGCAGTCCTCACCGGTCTCGACCCGGCCAAGCGGGTGCCCGGCGGTGTCCATGCGGCCGTCGGGGCCCCTGCCGTCACGAACGGCGGGACCGTTCCCGGACCGGGCAGCGCAATAGTTCTTGGATGACCTGGCCGGTCTCGTCATCCCGCCGGGCCGCGAAGCGGGGTGTACTACCACGAGAACAGCAAGCCCATGCTCGGCTCGCTCCAGGTGCGTGGCCCCGCGTTCAGCGACCGAGTCGTGACAGAGACCCGCGTCCTGCTCGCCCGGATCCCCAGCCCTACCCGCTGATGCTGTAACCGCGCATGCGTGAACGGCCGGCCCGGATCGACGTATGACAAGCCGCTGTACGCCGGGTCCTGTTCGGCCCGCAGGCGTATGACAAGCCTGACGGTCGCACTTCCAATGCCACTCCAGCGGTACCGGGGCCCAGCAGCCGCTCGGCACGAGCAAGCATTACAGTGCGATGCGAAGTATGTGCGCGTCTATCCGAATGGCGGAGCAACCGGCTCGGGACCCACAGCGCGCACTGGAAGGGAACGAAGCCGTGCATGGCGAGTACAAGGTCCCCGGCGGCAAGCTCGTCGTGGTGGATCTGGACGTCGAGGGCGGCGCCCTGCGCAACGTGCGGGTCGCCGGGGACTTCTTCCTGGAACCGGACGAGGCGATCCAGGCGATCGACGCGGCGCTGGAAGGGGCCCCGGCCAACACCGGCACCGCGGACCTCACCGCCCGGATCGACGCAGCGCTCCCCCCGGCGACCGTGATGTTCGGCCTCACCTCCGAGGGTGTCGCCGTCGCCGTGCGCCGGGCGCTGGCGCACGCCACCGAGTGGAGCGACTACGACTGGCAGCTCATCCACGAGCAGCCGCAGTCCCCCGCCCTGCACATGGCCCTCGACGAGGTCATCACCGCGCAGGTCGCGGCCGGCCGGCGGCCGCCGACGCTCCGGGTCTGGGAGTGGGCCTCGCCCGCCGTCATCATCGGCAGCTTCCAGTCCCTGCGCAACGAGGTCGATGCCGAGGCCGCCGCACGCCTCGGGGTGAGCGTCGTCCGACGTGTCTCGGGCGGCGGGGCGATGTTCGTGGAGCCGGGCAACACCATCACGTACTCCCTGTCCGTCCCCGACTCCCTCGTCTCCGGACTCTCCTTCGCCGACAGCTACGCCTACCTGGACGACTGGGTGCTCGAAGCCCTCGGCGACATGGGCATCAAGGCCTGGTATCAGCCGCTCAACGACATCGCGACCGATATCGGGAAGATCGCCGGGGCGGCACAGAAGCGTGTCGTGGGACCCGACGGCGGACCGGGCGCGGTGCTCCACCACGTGACGATGTCCTACGACATCGACGCGGACAAGATGCTCGACGTCCTGCGGATCGGCCGGGAGAAGCTGTCCGACAAGGGGACCAGGAGCGCCAAGAAGCGGGTCGACCCGCTCCGCCGGCAGACAGGTCTCCCCCGGCAGGCCGTCATCGACAACATGATCGAGTCGTTCCGCACCCGCCACGGACTCACCGTCGGCCAGGTGACCCAGGAGGAGCAGGACCGCGCCGAGGAGCTCGTCCGCACCAAGTTCGGCACGGCGGAGTGGACCGCCCGGGTTCCGTAGGACCGGCCGTCGGCGCGCTGCGTGACCTCAACGCTCACGAGGTGTGACGAGCCCCGACTCGTAGGCGAACACGACGAGTTGGGCCCGGTCCCGGGCGCCCAGCTTGATCATGGCCCGGCTGATGTGCGTCTTGGCGGTGAACGGGCTGACCACCATGTGCGCCGCGATCTCCTCGTTCGTCAGACCGCGTGCCGCCAGGGCGCTGACCTCGCGTTCGCGGCGGGTCAGGGTCTCGAAGCCGGGTGCGGTGGTCCGGTCGGGGGGCCGCGAGACGAACTCGCCGATCAGCCGGCGGGTGATGGCGGGCGAGAGCAGCGCGTCCCCGCGGGCCGCGACGCGGACGGCCTGGAGCAGTTCGGCCGGCTCGGTGTCCTTGAGCAGGAAGCCCGCCGCGCCGGCACGCAGCGCCTCGAACACGTACTCGTCCAGGCCGTAGTTGGTCAGGATCACGACGTGGACGCCGCGCAGCAGCGGGTCCCCGGCGATCGCACGGGTGGCTTCGATCCCCGTCATCACGGGCATCTGTACGTCGACGAGCGCGATGTCGGGGATGTGCAGCCGGGCCAGTTCCAGCCCTTCCCGGCCGTCGGCGGCCTCGCCGATCACCTCGATGCCGTCCTCCGCGTCGAGCAGTGCCCGGAAGCCGGCCCGCATCAGGGCCTGGTCGTCGACGATCAGCACCCGGAGCGGACGGCCGCCGTGCTCGCTCATCCGGTGGTTCCGACGGTACGCAGCGGAAGTTCGGCCCGTACGGAGAAGCCTCCGGCTCCTCTCGGTGCGGCGTCCAGAGTGCCGCCGAGCGCCGTGACGCGCTCACGCATACCGGTGAGACCGGTGCCCGCGGTGACGGCGTCGCCCGGGGCGCAGGGGCCGTGGTCGTCGATGTGCACGGTCAGGGACCCTTCGCCGTAGGTGAGCCGGACGACCGTACGGGCCCGGTCGGCGTGCCGGGCCACATTGGTGAGGGCCTCCTGCACGATGCGGTACGCCGCCCGGTCCACGTCCACCGGCAGCGGCCGCTCGTCGCCGCTGATGTCGACCGAGAGCGCGATGCCCGCGCTGCGGGCCCGTTCGGCCAGTTCACCGATCCGGTCGAGTCCGGTGCCGGGCTCGACCACGTCCGTGCGCAGCACCTCCAGGGTGGCGCGCAGCTCACGCATGGCCTCACCGCTCGCCTCCTGGATGGCCAGCAGAGCGGGCTCCACCTCGGTGCCGCGCTTGCGGGCCAGGTGCACGGCGACCCCGGCCTGGAGCTTGACGATCGAGATGGAGTGGGTGAGCGAGTCGTGCAGTTCGCGGGCGATCCGCAGCCGCTCCTCCCCCGCCCGGCGCAACGCGGTCTCGTCGCGGCTGCGTTCGGCGTCGAGTGCCCGCTGCTCGGTCTGCCGGAGATAGGCCTGCCAGTTCTTGTCGATGAGTCCGGTGACGCCGGCGCAGAGGAACCAGCCGAGCAGCAGCAGGGTGCGTTCGACGGTGTCCTCGGCGGCCGGTGCGGCGGCCATCATGACGGTGAAGTAGCCGGTGAGGAAGAGGGCGCTCGCCGCGACGCCCCAGAGACGGTGGCCGCTGCGGGCGGCGGTGTGCACCGCGGCCAGCACGGGGAAGGCCGCCCAGCTGCCCGGCTGCGCGTGGAGCACGTATCCGGACATGGCGAGCGTGGTGACGACGAGTACCGTGCGGGGCGCCCGGCGGTGCTCGGCGAGGGCGAGCGAACCGGCCGCGACGAGCACCAGGTCGAGGGCGTCGGGCGCCGCCGCGGCCGTGGCCGCGAGGACGACCGCCGCCCCGATCGCGACGGCGAGCAGCGCGTCCAGCAGGCGGGCGCGCCGGCCGGTGTTCCCCGTGTCCCCGTTCATGTGCCGCACCCTAACTCCGGTACGGCAGCGGCGGCATCGCCCGCAGGGACCGGCCGGGCACTACTCCCCGGGCAGTAGTGCGCGCCGCCCGGAGTCGGTCCGGATCAGCGCCGACTGCATCCGGGCGTACGACGACCGGGGGCGGGTCCGCGGGTGAGCATCGTCCCCATGACCGGACCTTTCCGCTACACCTCACCCGCTCCTTCGAAGTCGGCGACCGGAGTGGTCGCCGACGTGTACGCCCAGCTGGCAGTGGACTTCGGCATCGAGCGTGCCTCGGCCTTCGTCGTGCTGTCCGCCTCCCCTCCGCTGCTGACGGGCACCTGGGCCCTGGTGCGTGAGTCCCTGCTGGCCGGCCGGGTGTCCCGGACCGACAAGGAGGTGGTGGCTGCCGGGGTGTCGCTCGCCAACCGCTGCCCGTTCTGCGTGGACGCGCACACCGTGCTGCTGCACGCCACCGGTGACCACCGGCTGGCCGAGACGATCGCCCGCGGCGAGCAGCCCCGGGACCCCGCCCACCGGCAACTGCTCGCCTGGGGAAAGGACATGAGCACGGCACAGCCGTTCCCCGCGGACGCCGCCGCCGAGCACATCGGGACGGCGCTCGCCTTCCACTTCATCAATCGCGTCGTCTCCTCGCTGCTGACCGAGAGCACGCTGCCCTGCGGCCTCCAGCGGCTGCGGGCCGTACGGAGCGTGGCGGGCCGCACCCTGGCCAGGACCGTGCGCCAGGAGCTGGAACCGGGGCTGAGCCTGCCCCTCCTGGAAACGGAGGGCGAGGCGCCGGCCTGGGCGGCGGGCACCCCCGTCGGCACCGCGTTCGGCGCGCTGCGCACCGCGGCGGAGCTGGGCGCCGGACTGCTCGACGACCGGGACGCGGCGCTCGTACGGGAGTCGGTGGCGGCCTGGGACGGCGTCACGCCACTGCCGCCGCACGGGGCGGCCCTGCCGGACCGGGCGGAGCGGCCGGGCGCCCGGCTGGCCCTGCTCGCGGCGCGCGCCCCGTACCGGATCACCGACGAGGACGTGGCGGCCTGGCTGGCACCGCCGTTCACCGACCACTGCCTGGTCCATCTGATCGCGTTCGGTGCCATCTGCGCCGTCGAGCGCGTCGAAGCCACCCTCACCACCCGGCCGAAGGAGCACGCATGAAGGTCGCCGAAGCATGGAACGGGCCGGTCGGACAGCACTGGGCCGCCCACCCCGACCGCTACAACACGATGCTGGAGGCCTTCGACGGCCCGCTGTTCGACGCGGCGGCGATCGGCGCGTCGGACCGGGTGCTGGACATCGGCTGCGGCAGCGGGCTCACGACCCGGATGGCCGCCCGTCGGGCGCCGCAGGGCAGCGTCACCGGGGTCGACATCTCCGAGCCGCTCCTCGAACGGGCCCGCGAGCTCACCGGTGCCGAGCGGCTCCCCGCTGTCGGCTACCGGCTGGCCGATGCGCAGACCTGCCCGTTCGAGCCCGCCGGGTACGACCTGGCGATCAGCCGGGGCGGAGTGATGTTCTTCGCCGACGCGGTCGCCGCCTTCACCAACATCGCCGGCGCGCTGCGTCCGGGCGGCCGGCTGGTGTTCCTGTGCCCGCAGCCCGCCCGGGCGGACGGCGAGGAGGCCAAGGCGCTCGGTCTGCTGGCCTCGCTCCTGGGCGAGGACCACACCCGGGAGAACGCGCTGGCCACCGCGATGGCCTCGCTCTCGGAGCCGGACCGCATCCACGAGGTGCTGGGTGCGGCCGGCTTCACGGATATCGAGGTGACCGGCGTGGGCGCCGAATCCGTCTGGGGGAAGGACGCCGCGGACGCGGTGGACTTCTTCGTCTCCCGCGCCCCCGGCCGCACCGTCTCCGACGCCACGCGTGCGGCGATGACCCGGGCGCTGCTGCCGCACGAGACACCGCGCGGGGTGCTGCTGCGCGCGGGCGTGTGGGTGGTCACCGCCCACCGCCCGGAGTGAGCTCTACGGCGCGGCCGGCGGACGGTGCTCGTACCAGCGCCGGCCGGCCTCCAACTGGGCGGCCAGCGAGATCAGCCGCTCCTCGCTGCGGGAGGGGCCGAGCAGCTGGGCCCCGACGGGGAGACCGTCGGGGGTGAACCCGGCCGGGACGTTGATCCCGGGCCAGCCCAGTACGTTCCAGGGCCAGGCGTACGGGCAGGCCTCGGCCATCGCGACGTCGGTGCGCCAGGCGCTCAGCCCGTCGAACCTGCCGATACGGGGCGGCGGGACGGCGGTGGTCGGGGTGAGCAGCACGTCGAATCCCGATCCGGCCCGGCCGCGGGAGGGGTGGAACAGCGCGCCGATCCGCCGGTGCTGGCGCACCTCCCGCGCCCTGGCCGCCCGCACGACCCGGCCGCCGAGCCGGGTGCCGGTGCGCAGGGCGCTGCGGGTGCGCGCGTCGAGGAGCGCGGGCTCGGGGTGCAGCGCGGCGAGTTCGGCGATGCCCGCGGTGGCGCGCGGCACGAAGCCGAGGCCGATCAGCCCGTAGCGGGGCCGGGCCTCCTCGACGTGGTGGCCGAGCGCGGCCAGGGCCTCGGCGAGCTCCGTGACGGCACGTCGTACGTCCGGGTGGGGCGCGGTCCGGGTGAGCGTGAGCGGGGGCCGCCAGGCGACGGCGATGCGCAGTCGGCCCGGATCGCGGCGGGCGGCGGCGCGGGCCCCGACGGGCGGGGGGCGGTGCGGGTCGTCGGGGTGGGCCCCCGCGACGGCGTCCAGGAGGAGCGCGGCGTCCGCGACGGTCCTGGCCAGCGGCCCGTTGACGGTGAGGCCCTGGAAGGCGTCGCTCTGCGGGTGGACGGAGATCCGGCCGCGCTGCGGTTTGATGCCGACGAGGTGGGTCCAGGCCGCCGGGATCCGGACGGAGCCGGCGCCGTCGGACCCGAGTGCGGCGGGCACCAGGCCGGCGGCGACGGCGGCCGCCGAACCGCCGGACGAACCGCCGGGCGTGTGGTCGGTGTTCCACGGGTTGCGGGTGGCTCCAAAGGCCGGCCCCTCGGTGAACGGCCACTGGCCGAGTTCGCAGGCGTTGGTCTTCCCGACGATCACGGCCCCGGCAGCACGCAGCCTGCGGACGGCCTCGCTGTCCGCGACGGCGGATGGCCGCTCCCCGGCGCAGCCGAAGTAGGTGGGCATCCCGGCGACATCGGTGTCGTCCTTGACCGCGACGGGCACGCCCAGCAGCGGCAGCCGCTCCCCCGCTGCCAGCCGGCGGTCGGCCTCGGCGGCCTCGGCGAGTGCGGCCTCGGTCCGCAGGTGGCGGAAGGCGTTGAGGGTGCCCTGGCTCGCCTCGATCCGGGCGAGTGCGGCGGAGACCAGCGCGGTTGCGGTGGTGGCGCCCTCCGCCAGGGCCCGCACGCTGTCGGCCAGTCCGGCCGGTACCGCCACGTCCGTTCCGGTGGAATCCGCTGAGGACATGTGCTGCCCGCCTCCCTCGTACCGTCAGGTGCGCGCACCTGTCCGCCCGAACGAACTTACTGGAGGGTAACGAGTGGAGGCGGCCCGCTCAACCGTTCGGCGACGGGTGTCGGGCCCCGGCGCCCGCGCGAGGGTGCGGCCTGTCCCCGGCCACGGTTGTGTCCTCAATCGCCGGACAGGCTGAATTCCCCTACGGCTGGACGGTGATCTCGCCGATCCCGGTGCCGAGGCCCGCACAGTGCGCGGTCGACTGCCCGGACTGGCCCGGGTTGAGCGTGACGTGTTCGCCGTCGACGTCCGGGGACCAGCCGCAGACCAGGTGCACCCAGAAGGTCTGCGTCGCGCCACCGTTGTTCCGGCACAGCGCGTAGCCGGTGTAGTCGTCGACAGCGTGCTTGCCGGTATCGCAGGAGAGCCCCGGAGGCGTCGCGGTCGGGGCGGCGGCCGAGGCTGCCGTGGCCAGTCCGGTGGCGACCGCGAACGCCGCGGTCAGCCCCGCGACGGCGGCGCCCCGCAGGACGCTCCCGGACAGACTCCGCATGGACTTCTTCATGATTCCCTCTCGGTCGTGACGAATCGGTGCGCCGTCAACCGCACACCCGCCCCACTAACCGAAAATCCCGCGCTTCGTCACGCTGGGTGCGCGTTCGGGTGGTGATCCCTCCGCCGGGCGGCCGTCCCTGCCCCGGCGTACGCTCGAAAGATCCGACCGCGGACCAGAACAGCCCCGCCAGGACCTTTCGAGGAGGCGACGTGACCGGTCCCCACCTGGGCGCACGCCCGGCCGCATGGGCAGCGGCGATCGTGCTCTCCGTCACCGGAAGCGGCCTCGTCGGCGGCGGCGTGGCGCACGCGGAGGACATCGACACGCTCACCGCCCAGCAGATCGCCGACCGCTCCCGTGACGCCCTGCTCGGCGCGCACTCCATGCACCTGCGGACGAAGGGGGATCTCGGCAGGGGCCGCACTCCGATGTCCGTGGACCTCACCCTGGACCGCGACGACAACTGCACCGGCTCGGTGGACCTCGGCAACAGCCAGGGCTCCGTGCGGATCGTCAAGCGCGGCGACGAGGTCTGGATCAAACCGGACGCGGACTTCTGGAAGAACCAGGTCCCCGACGGCGGCCAGGCCTTCGCCGCGATCCTGAACGGCCGCTACATGAAGGCCTCGGCCGACGACCCCCGGCTGCTCACGCTGACGAAGGCCTGCGATCTCGACACCTTCCAGAAGCTGGTCAGCGACAACGCCGACAACGACCACGGCACGCTCAACAAGGCCGCGAGGACCACACTCGGCAAGGCACCCGTCGTACCGCTGACCAGGATGCGCGGCGAGACGACGCTGCGGCTTTACGTGGCCGCCACGGGCAAGCCGTATCCCCTGCGGCTCACCGTTCAGGGCGGCGGCGCGGACGCGA
Organism: Streptomyces sp. NPDC058221; assembly: GCF_042882365.1. NCBI lineage: Bacteria > Bacillati > Actinomycetota > Actinomycetes > Kitasatosporales > Streptomycetaceae > Streptomyces > Streptomyces sp. NPDC058221. Next base: position 27,638 of record NZ_JBHVWF010000037.1, read on the forward strand.
CCGTGGACTTCTCCGCCTTCGACAAGCCGGTGCCCACGTCCACGCCGCCGCCGGACGACACGTTCGACATCAACGCCCTGCTGGGCCGCTCGACGGGGACGGTGTGACGCCCGGCCGGCCGGTGAGCACCACGTACAGCACCAGCGACGCGGCCAGTCCGACCGCCCACCCGTAGTCGGCGAGCGGCCGCAGGAACGGAATCAGTCCGTCCGCCGGGAACGGCCCCTTTCCGGGCTCGGAGTGCGAACCGCCGATCGCCAGGACGCCGCCGACGGCGAACGCGGCGACGGCCCGCCAGTTCCAGCCGTTCGTATACCAGTAGCGCCCGCCGGGCCGGTAGAGGTCGGACAGGTCGAGCACGGTGCGCCGGACGATCCAGTAGTCGGCGATCAGGATGCCGGCGACCGTACCGAGCAGCCCGCCGACGAGACCGAGCCAGGTGTAGATGTACAGCTCGGGCGTCTCGGTGAGCTTCCACGGCATCACCAGCACCCCGACGACGCCGGTGACCAGCGCGCCGGTACGGAAGTTGATGAACTTCGGCGCGAGGTTCGCCAGGTCGTACGCGGGTGACACGACGTTCGCCGCGATGTTCACGGAGATCGTCGCGACCAGCACCGTCACCAGGGCGTAGAGCAGCCCGAAGACGTTGTCGGTCCTGGCGACCAGCTGGACCGGGTCCCAGATCGCCTCGCCGTACACCGCCTGCGAGCCGGAGGTCACCAGCACCGAGAGCAGCGCGAAGAGTGTCATCGTGGTGGGCAGCCCGAACGACTGGCCCCGGATCTGGGCGCGTTGGCCGGCTCCGAAACGGGTGAAGTCGGGGATGTTCAGGGAGAGCGTGGCCCAGAAGGCGATCATGCCCATCAGGGAGGGGAAGAATACCGGCCAGAAGTCCTTGCCCCAGCCGAGCTTCGAGGGCTGGTCGAGCAGCGGGCCGAAGCCACCGGCCTTGACCGCGACCCAGACCAGCAGCACCACCGCGCCGACGATGACGAAGGGCGCCGCCCAGTTCTCGAACCGGCGCAGGGCGTCCATCCCCCGGTAGATGATGGCGAGTTCGACCGCCCAGAACACGACGAAGCAGACCCAGAGCGTCCATGGCTGTCCGCCGATCTCCTCGGCCTTCGCCCAGCCGCCGAACATCTTCCCGAGCAGGGTGAAGATGCCGACGCCGCCGATCCAGGTCTGGATGCCGAACCAGGCACACGCCACCGCGGCCCGGATGAGCGCGGGCAGGTTGGCGCCGCGCAGCCCGAACGAGGCACGGGCCAGGACCGGGAAGGGGATGCCGTACTTGGGTCCGGCGTGCCCGGTGAGCAGCATCGGCCCGAGGACGATCAGGTTGGCGAGCGCGATCGTGAAGACGGCCTGTTTCCAGTCCATGCCCAGGGCGACGAGGCCGGAGGCGAGCAGCCAGGAGGGGATGTTGTGGGCCATGCCGACCCAGAGCGCGGTGAAGTTGTACGTGGTCCAGTTGCGCCGCTCCAGCGGGACGGGCAGCAGGTCCTCGTTGACGAACCGGTTGTCGGTGGGGACGGCACCCGGGGCGAGTCCGACGCGGTCCGGGACCGCGGGTATCCGGTCCTGCGGTGGTGGCGGTGGGACGGTCGATGTCATGGCGGCTGGACCCTTCGCTCGGAATCGGTGCCGTGCGGGGCGGGGCGCGGGGTGTGGGGTGTGGCTCAGTTGGAGAGTGCGGGGATGATCTCGGCGCCGTAGGCGTCGATGGTCGCCTCGCGGGCGTCGTGCATGTTGTAGACGGCGAACTGGTCGACGCCCAGGTCGCGCAGGGCCCGGAGCTTCTCGATATGCGCCTCGGGCGGCCCCAGCAGGCAGAACCGGTCGACGATCTCGTCCGGGACGAAGGTCGTGTCGGGGTTCCCGGCCCGGCCGTGGTGGCTGTAGTCGTAGCCGGAGCGTCCGGCAATGTATGCGGTCAGGGCCTCGGGGACGAGGCCGGAGTGCTCGCCGTACCGGGTGACCAGGTCGGCGACATGGTTGCCGACCATGCCGCCGAACCATCGGCACTGCTCGCGGGCGTGGTCGAGGTCGTCGCCCACGTAGGCGGGAGCCGCGACGCAGATGGTCACGGAGTCCGGGTCGCGGCCCGCCTCGGCCGCCGCGTCCCGCACCGTCTTGATCATCCATTCGGTGAGGAAGGGATCGGCGAGCTGGAGGATGAAGCCGTCGGCCTTCTGCCCGGCGAGCGCGAGGGCCTTGGGACCGTACGCACCCATCCAGACGGGCAGCCGTCCGTCCTTGATCCAGGGGATCTGGACGGGCTGTCCGTCGATGACCGCTTCCCGCCCCTCGGCGAGGTCGCGGATGGCGTCGATGGCCTCGCCGAGCCGGGCCAGGGTGTTGGGGCGGCGGCCGGCCACCCGCATCGCCGAGTCGCCGCGGCCGATGCCGCAGACCGTCCGGTTTCCGTACATGTCGTTGAGCGTGGCGAACGTGGAGGCGGTGACCTCCCAGGTGCGGGTGGACGGGTTGGTGACCATCGGGCCGACCACGAGGCGTTCGGTGTGTTCGAGGATGCGGCTGTAGATGACGAAGGGCTCCTGCCAGAGCACGGCCGAGTCGAAGGTCCAGCCGTAGCGGAAGCCGTTGCGTTCGGCGCGGCGCATCAGGCCGACGACGGCCGAGGCGGGCGGGTCCGTCTGCAGGACGAGTCCGAAGTCCATGGCAGGTGCTCCTAGTCCACGTACTGAAAGGTGGCGCGCGGGGTGTACATGCCGTGTCCGGCACGGCCGGTGAACGTACGGCGGTCGATGACGACCTCGCCGCGCGAGAGCACGGACGCCACCTGACCGGTGAGCCGCCGCTTCCCCTCGTACGCCGAGTGGTCGACGTTCATGTGGTGCGTCTCGGCGGACACGGGCTCGTTGTTCCGCAGGCCCCGCCGGAGCGCTGCATGGCCCGAAGGATCTGGCCGTCGTCGCTGTGGAAGACACCGGGGCAGGCCATGAACAGCTCGAAACGTGTGGGGGCGCGCCATCCCGTGCGGTGGTGACCGCGCCCGGTCCACGGCCCTTGACCGGATCGGTCAGGCACGGGTCGAAGGTGCCGGTGATGTGAGGACCGGGCGGCCCGTACAGGGGCGGAACCGGTGTGCCTTCGTAGTCGCCCAGCTCGCATACCGCCCTCTCCCGAACACCGGTCTTCAGGTACTCAAGCGCACGCTGGCAGAGGCTCCGGGGCGTTGCCCTTGGGTGACGTGCCTCGGCAGATCCTTCCATATGAGTCCGCGCCGAACCTTGTGCAACGCCGCCTCGAACGCGAGTCGCGGGGGACGATTCTGGACTGCTTTCTCGGCTTTGGGAAGGGGCCCTCCACCCGCGCCCGCCGATCGTCCGCGAGCGCCGGCGGCACCGAGCGCTGCTGACTGACAAGGCGTCGGGCCGGTGACCGTGAGGTGCCGGCCGCGGTCATCTCCGTAGCCACCTCGGGTTGTACGTGGCGGCAGCTCCCGCCGGTGTCCGGGCCGGCCCGGCAGACGTTCTGCCGGCGGTTCGCCCCGGCCCGGGGCCACCCCAGCAGCCCCTCAGAGACGTTTGGCCACGTCGGATGCGGCCAACTGCACCTCGGGCGCGAAGGCTCGCAGCTCCTCCGGGCTGACCAGGAAGGCGAGTGCGGAGACCGAGACGGCGCCCACCGGGTATCCCTCTGCGTCGAGTACCGGAGCAGCCAGCGAACAGATCGCCTGCTCGTGCTCCTCGTAGTCGGTCGCGTAACCGTCCTTGCGCGCCGACGTCAGTCTCTTCTCCAGCGTCCGCCTGCCGGTCACCGTCTTCGGCGTATGAGCGGTCAGCGCGGTGGCGTCCAACAGGGCGGCCGCTTCCGGCTCCGGCAAATGGGACAGCAGGGCCAGGCCGGCGGCGGTCGCGTGCAGGGGCAGGCGCATGCCGACCTCGGTCGTGATGCGGTAGGCCCGGTCGGGGTCGACCTTGTGGGTGTAGATCGCATGGTCACCGTTGAGGACCGCGAGATGAACGGTCTGGCCCAGTCGTTGCTGCAACGTCCGGAGCACTGCCCCGATACCGACGGAGTCCTCGGACAGCACGCGCGCGGCCATCGCCTGCAGCCGGACGCCGATGCCGTAGCGGCCTTCGCCTTCCGTCGTGGCGTAGCCCTCCTCGATCAGTGTGCCGAGGATGCGATGAGCACTCGCCTTGGAGACTCCTGAGCGCTCGCCGATCTCTCCGAGCCGATGCGGCGTATCCGGATGTGCCAGCGCGTCCAGCACGCGCAGCGTCTTCGCTACGGAGTTGCCCGCTCCCCCCGCGACACGTGTCCCGGAAACTGCCTCGTCGGTATCCATTGTCTCTCCGGTTGCCTCTCAGCTAACGTCACTCGGGTCCGCCATCCGGAACGACAATCTATCGTACGGAACGCGGATGAGGGGTGTCCGGTCGCTCGACGGGCCCCCAAGTGCCAAGCGCGAGGTGGTTGTTCATGTCCGCATCTGACGATGAGCTGAACCCGTACGACCTGGTGATCGGTGGTGGTCTCCTGGTCGATCCCGGACAGTCCGTGCCCGTCGCCGGCGATGTCGCCGTCCGCGACGGCCGGATCGAGGCCGTCGTGGCTCCCGGCAGCGCCGACAGCCGTGCAGCGAGATTCCTCGATGCCCGGGGGCTGTTGGTCGCACCGGGACTCATCGACCTCCACACACACATCTACGACGGCCGGACCCGCATGGGCACGGGGGTCGACGCGGTAGGCCTCGCATCGGGCGTCACCACCCTCGTGGACGCCGGCAGCGCCGGATCCGACTCCTTCGCCGACTTCACCGAAACCGTTGTCGCGCCCAGCGGAACCCGTGTCCTGAGCTGGCTGAACATCTCGCGCCACGGCCTGACCAAGGGCACCCGGGAACTCGCCGGAGACGACGACATCCGGCATGCCGCGACGGTGGAGACGATTCTGGGCAACCCGCGGACCATCCGCGGCGTGAAGGTGCGGATGAGCCGCTCGGTACTGGGCGACAACGGCTTGGAACCACTGCGCGCGGCCAAGCGGGTCACCGCCGAGATCACGGCCGCCACGGGCCGGCCCTTCCCCGTCATGGTCCATGTCGGCAACGCTCCCCCCGCACTCGGTGATGTGCTCGACCTGCTCGAAGCGGGCGACGTCGTCACGCACGCCTTCCACGGAAAGACCGGCGGGCTCTTCCCGGTCGCCGGGGAAGGGCCCATCCCGCAGGCGCCGGCGGCTCTCGGACGCGGGGTCCGCTTCGATGTCGGACACGGTAGTGCCAGCTTCGCCTTCGAAACCATGGAACGCGCACTCGCGGCCGGGATCACGCCGCACACCATCAGCACCGATATCCACCGGCAGAACATCGCCGGCCCGGTACACAGCCTCACCACCACCATGACCAAGCTGCTCGCCGTGGGCCTCACCCTCAACGAGACCGTACGGGCCGCCACGTCGGCCGCCGCCGAGTCCATCGGCCTCGCCGGGGAACTGGGAACCCTTCAGGACGGGTCGGTCGCCGACATCACCCTCCTGGACCGGGCCGAAGGCGCTGTCGGCCTCGTGGACGCCGAGGGCATCACGCGGACGTCCGAGTGGCTGCTCACACCGGTGGCCGCGGTACGGGCCGGCGTCGTCCATGACATCCGAAAGGCCACCGCATGACCGCCATACCCCCGGACTCCACTCATCCACGCAGGCTGCTCACACTGCTGGCCGAGGACACGCACATCGGCGAACCCGATGCCACCGACGCGGAAGGCTTCCTCACCGTCGCCGACCGCTTCGCCTGCGACCGGGGCATCACGATGAACCACGTCCGCCGGCTGGCCCTGGCGGCGCACGGCCTCGCCTTCGTGCGGCGGGTACGCGCCCACGAGTATCCGCCGGAGCTCGACCGAGCCCTCTACGACGAGGTCGGTGCGGAACTGTTCGCAGGCGTGGGGAAGTTGCTCGACGCCTACTGCGCCGATCGCGCGCACACCGTCAACGACACCGAGGTGCTGCTCCTCACGCTGCACTTCGAGGCGGCCCTCCAGGAAGAATCGCCGGGTCCCGGTCACGGCGTCTGAACGCTCACAGACAGCGGTAAACCGCCTACCAGACAGGAAAGAACACCATGTCAGACACTGTGAAGATCGTCATCGGCAACCGGCTCGGCAAGGGCCAGGCGGTCGCCGAAGGCATTCGGAAAGCCGGAGCCGAGCCCGTGCTGATACCAGGGCCGGGCGCCGACATGAAGGTCGGTGACGTCATGGCTTCGGAAGGCGCCGTGCTCGGCCTCAGCTTCTGTGGCAGCGGCGGCGCCGGTGCGGTGACGGCCAAGGCGAAGTACGGGCACAGCATCGAGTTCGGCATGCGCACCGCGGAAGCCGGCGTCACCGCCGTACGGCAAGGCAAAAGGGTCCTCGGCTTCGGCTTCACCGACACCGAGGAGCTCGGTTTCAAAATCGCCCAGGCACTGCTGCAGGAGCTCAACTCCGATGCGGACAAGGCCTCATGAACACCACGGAACAAACACTGCGGCTGACCGGGACCGGACCGACGAAGGAACGCGCCTTCGGGGCCGCGATGCGCCAGGTGCAGTCAGCGGCGTCCGGTGAGGGCGACGGTGTCACCTTCCGGGTCGAACCCCTCTCCCTCGACGTGCTGTCGGCCGCCGAACACCGCAGGACCGAACGCTTCCTCGGAATCCTCTTCGCCAGGAGACGGATCCATTTCGAGATCACCGTGCGGGTGCGGGTGCGTGTCACCTCGCTCGACCTGGACGGTGTCGACTTCGCCGTACGTGAGGAAAAGCTGACCCCGACGCAGCACCTGCTGCAGATGAGGTAAAGGCCTCCCCGCTCCCGACAACGCCGGCCCGGCGGTCCTGCCCGCTGCCGGGCCCTGTCCTGCCGGGGCGAGGCACCGTCATGCCTCAAAACCCTCATTCGAGGACTCTGATGTCCCTCTGAAGTGGACCATCCATGAACGAAACACTCACCGTTCTGCTGGAGTCGGTCGTCATCGGCGCGCTCGTCGGCTTCGGCGCCGGTGCCGGTATCGCCCGCATGTTCCATGCCCCCAAAGCCCAGGGCATGGGTGCGTTCCGTACCCTCGGCGAGCTCAACGCCTGCGAGAACGACCCGATCGCGCACTTCTCCTTCGGGTTCGGCTTCTTCTTCAACGCCTGGGCCAGCACCGTCGGAGCGGGCGCGCTCTCGGGTGATGTGGACCATCGGATCCTGCCGCACTGGGCGGCCTCGATCAGCATGATCAAGAACCGCAATCTCGCCGAGACCCTGCACAACCCGCGACGCATGGCCTTCACCGGCGCCGGCGTAGGCGTCGTCCTGATCTCCGTCCTCAACACCACGGCCGCGGCCATTCCGCACTCACTGCAGAGTGTGGCCGCCGACGTACTCGGACCCGCCTCCGAGTGGCTGCTCAGCCCGGTGATGCCGGTCATCTTCTGGATGGCCGCGATCGACGCCGGACGGCGTACCGGGGGATGGGGCACGGTCCTCGGCGGCCTGGCCCACATCGTCATGGGCAACGCGGTCCCCGGCATCGTGCTCGGCATCGTCGTCGGCAAGGGGCTGGACGACATGGGCTGGAACCGCGTCACCAAGAGCCTGGTCACCGCGGTCGTCCTGCTCTTCCTGATCAGCTCCTTCCTGCGAGGCGTCGACATGCAGCTGCTCCAGGAAATGAAGGTCGCCGTTCCCGGCTGGCTGCACACGTTGCACGAGACGACCGGCACAGCCGGACAGTGAAGGAGGCAATGACGTGAGCACCACGGACATCGGCGTCGACGATGCCACCGGAGGCAGCGAGAGCGGTGGGCACCCGAAGCCATGGGAGGGCGGCTTCTGGCTCTCCGAAAGGGCCTTCCCCCTCTTCGTCGCCGCCCTCGCCTCCGGCATCTTCGCCGGAACCCACCTCTACTACACCTACCGGACCGGCGTGTTCAACGAGGTCGCGGTGGTCGCGCTCCTCAAAGCCGGTATGGAGAACGGCAGTTACGGCGCAGCTGCGGCATTCGGCGCCGGCTTCCTGTTCGCCAGGATCATCGAGGCCCCGATGGTGGGCATCCTGGACATCGGCGGCTCGCTGCAGACCGGCGTCGGAATCGGCATCCCCGCCATGCTGCTGGCCGGCGGGATAACCGCCCCGCTCGAACACTTCTGGATCGCCCTGCCGACCGGCGCCGTCATCGGACTGGGCATCGGCTGGCTGGTCCTGCTGATCCGCCGGGCCACCGTCAACTCGGCGGACGCCGGATCGACCTTCGGCGCCGACGTGATGATGGGCGCCGGCAACGCGGCCGGACGCTACCTGGGGCCGCTGGTCATTCTCGCCGCGGCGTCCGCCTCGATCCCCGTCGGCCTCGGATCGACCATCGGGGCCATCCTCTTCTACTGGTGGAAGAAGCCGCTGACCGGCGGCGCCATCCTCGGCGCGATGGCTGCCGGGGTCTTCTTCCCGCTCCCCGGCAAGTGATCCGGCCCTCTTCGCCGTTGCCCGGCCGCACGACATCCCGCACCACGAGAACTGAGGAGTGCCCTCCCATGGGTGTGTACGAAGAACTCGGGCTACGGCCCGCCATCAACGCCAGCGGAAAGATGACCGCCCTGGGAGGCAGCGTCCTGGACGACGCCGTCGTGGCAGCGATGGGCGAGGCCGCCCGCAGCCATGTGGTGATGGAGGATCTGCTGCGCGTCGCCGGCCGGGTCATCGCGGAGACCACCGGTGCCGAGGACGGCTGCCCCACCACGGGAGCCGCATCGGGCATCGCGATAGCGGTCGCCGCCGTGATCGCCGGCTCGAACCCGGCTCAGGTCGAGATGCTGCCCGATGCGGGTGGGCGGCCGTGCGAGGTGCTCCTGCTGAAGGGGCACTCCGTCAACTTCGGCGCTCCGGTGCGCCAGATGATCGCCCTCGGCGGCGGTCGCGCGACCGAGGTCGGCTCGGTGAACAAGGTGAGCGCCGCCCACCTGGAGAGCTCCATCACCGAACGCACCGCGGCCCTGCTGTTCGTCCAGTCGCACCACACGGTGCACAAGGGGCAGATCACTCTCACCGAGATGATCGCGACAGGCAAGCGGCACGGCATCCCGGTCATCGTCGACGCCGCGGCCGAGGACGATCTGCGCCGCTGGCCGGCCACCGGAGCCGATCTGGTGGTCTTCAGCGGAGGCAAGGCAATCGGCGGGCCGACCTCCGGGCTCATCTGCGGCACTCACGAACTGATCGAGTCGTGTCGCTCCCAGTACACCGGTATCGCCCGGCCGATGAAGGTCGGCAAGGAAACCGTACTCGGGCTGCTGCAAGCCCTGCGGCAGTACGGCAACGAACAGGCCGGCGACGGCGGCCTGGACCGGATGACCCGGCTCGCGGACAGGCTCGGGAACTTGTCCGGCGTCACCGGGACGGTGGAACAGGACGAAGCGGGACGCCACATCTACCGTGCCGTGCTGACCATCGACCCCGCGAAGGCCGGACGCGACGCGCAGGCACTGGCGCGGGAGCTGGCGGCAGGCGACCCCCCGGTCTTCCTGCGTGACCACCAGGCGGGCACCGGGCGTCTGTCCGTCGACCCCCGCCCCATCACCGCCGACGAGGAAGAGCAGTTGGTGCGCCGGTTCACCTCGGTGCTCGGCGCCTCCTGACGTCGCGTCCACACCCCCGACCACGTATTCATGCACATGGAAAACCTCAAGGAGCAGGACATTCCTACCGTAGAACGCCGACTCGTCGTGACCGAAGAGGCCGGGCTGCACGCCCGCCCTGCCGCGCTCTTCGCGCAGACCGCCGCACGTTACGAGGCCGAGGTGACGGTGACACGTTCAGCGGTTCCCGCCGACCGGCCCGATGCCGGCCGCGAAGTGTCCGCGCGAAGTGTCCTGTCCCTGATGACCCTCAACATCCGGTGCGGCGACGAGATCGTCATCAGGGCCCGGGGCGCGGACGGTTCCGAAGTGGTCGACGCCCTCGCGGCCATCGCCGCCCCCGCCTGAAATCGCCGCCCCTCCCCCGCCTGAAACGGATATTCATGTCCATGCCTGTGTCCCCGTCGTTGTCTCCCGCGGTGCACGATGTCGTCGAGCAGCTGCGCCGGGCCCGCATCGTGCCGACGGTGCGAGCCGCCGACGCCGACGCTGCCGACGCGGTCGCCCGTGAACTTCTGGCCGCGGGCCTCACCGCCTTCGAGTTCACCGCCACCACACCGGGCTGGCAGGCGCTGGTCGCCGGGTGGACCTCCGATCACCCGGAGGCCATGATCGGTCTCGGTACCGTCACATCGACGCACATCGCCGAGCAGGCGCTGACCGCCGGAGCCCGCTTCCTGGTCAGCCCCTTCCAGATCCCCGAGGTCCGGCCGGTCGCCGACGGCGCAGACCGGCTCTTCGTCGAAGGCGGGCTGACCCCCACCGAACTGCGTACCGCTGCGAACCGGGGAGTGGCCAAGCTCTTCCCCGCACACGTCGGCGGCCTCCAGTACCTCAAGTCTCTGCTGGCGGTACTCCCCGGCGCCCGCATCATGGCCACCGGCGGCGTGACGGTGGCCAACGCCGTCGACTGGCTGGCGGCGGGCGCCTTCACCGCCAGTGTGGGCAGCGACCTCTACCGGGGCGCCGACATCGGGGCCAACGTCGCACGCCTGCGCGCGTCCCTCGACGGCCAGGAGGCACTGTCCGGCGGATGATCCGGACATGTCGGCGCGTCCACGTCCGTGACCGGTCTTCGGTGTCGAGTTCGGGGCTGGGGGCGGCACAGGGGCAGGTCAGCAGGGCGTCCGTATCGGAGTCGGGTCGTGATGTCAGTGCGGGCGAGAGGGCCCGCCGGCACCCCGTTCGGGCCCCGGAGAGACCCCACGATCCGAGTGGAGCGCCGCCGAGCCGGATCGGCGGCTCGGCGGCTCGGCGCGTCAGCAGGTCAGCGGCTGATGTCGACGGAGGCGGCGTGGGGCAGGAACAGCGTGTCCCCGTCCTCGGCCGTCGCGAGTGCCGAGATCCGCCAGGTGCCCTGGTCCAGCCCGGCGGCCTCCTTCTTTGTGACCGTCAGCCGGTAGGTGCACCGGGAGGTCTCGTCCGAGAGACTCCGGCAGGTCGCGTCTTCCACCTTGCGGAGCTCCGCCTCGGTGGGGTCGAGCTTCGAACTCGTGGGCCATGCGAGGACCTTGAGCCCCTTGATGCCCGAGTCATCGCTCACCTTCGCGGTGAAGGTGAACGCTCCCGCGACGGTGTCGGTCGGGGCGGTGTAGCGGACCGAGCCGTCCTTCAGCGCGGGCTTCGAGCCGGTGGAGGCCATGGCGAGACCACCGGCGGCCACCGCGGCGAGGGTGACGGCACCGATGAGGGACGGGACGAGAACGCGCTTGGACATGACAGATCTCCTGAATCGTGGACGAGGAGCAGGCACGGTGTCCTGCGGGTCGCAGCGGGAGTCGATGCACCGGACGGGTGCGGAACAACCGCTGGTGGAGCTGGTGAGGAGCAGGCCGCGGGTCCCTTGCCGGTTCCGCGATCGGTCGCTGCCTCGATGTGATCGAGACTATGGCGGGGAGCATGGCGCGGGCGTCGGACGCCGGGACGATTGCCACGTCTAACCTGAGGTGGAGCACCGGCGCCCGTCGTAGTCCTCCACCCGCGTCTGCACCTCAGGTAAGAGAACGGAATCCGTCTTCAGCCGGAGCCGGACCGCCGGAGTGCCGTCCTAGCCTTGGCGTGTCATGAAACGAACCGACGACCGGCTGATCCCGGTCCTGCTGATCTGCGCCCAGGCCGTGGTGTGGCCAGGAGCTGCCCTGCTGCGCGGGGACCTTCCCTCCGCATCCGCCCTCCTCATGGCCGCCCTGGTCGCCGGACCGGTGACGGCCGCGCTCGCTCTGCGCCGGGGCCGCCCGGTGACCACCCTCGTCCTCACCGCCGCCGCCTGCGCGGTGGGCGCCGGACCGCTGCCCACCGGCGCGATGGCGGTACTCGGGACCGCGGGCGTCGCGCTGGCCCTGTTCACGGTGGCGACCGAACGCGACATGTTCACCGCCGTGCTGTGCGTGGTGGCGCTCACCGCCTGGCAGCTCCTGCAGGGGCTGAGCCTGAACGGGCTGCGCGAGGGCGACGGGCTCGACCTGGTCCTCACCGCCCTGCTGTACGCCGCCGCCTGCGGCAGCGGCCTGCTGGTACGGCGGATCCGTCGTGCGCGACGGGCGGCCGAGCAGCGGCTGAAGCGGGCCGAGTCCGAACGGCACCGGCTCCCCGCAGCCGAACGCAAGCGTATGGAAAGGGAGCTGCACGATGTCAGCGCCCATCACCTGACGGCCGTGGTGGTCACGGTGGGGGCGGCGGTGGGGCTGCGCGACCGCCGTCCCGAACTCGCCGACGACGCGGCCCGGTTCGCGGTCGAGACCGGCCGCGAGGTCACCCGGGCGCTCGGTGCGGTACGGGCGCCGACGCCCTCACGTACCCAGCAGCCCTCGCCGGAGGAACGCTTGCTGGATCTGGTCGCGGGGGTCCGCCGGCTGGGGCAGCAGGTGGACTGCGAGATCGACGCCCTGCCGGACGGCGGCGTCGCGGACGCGGCCTTCGGCATCGTGCGCGAGGCGCTGACCAACGTGGCACGGTACGCCCCCGGCGCCCGCACCAGGGTGCTGTGCCGGTACGGCGACGCCCGTACGGACGTCGTGGTCACGAGCGGGGCGCCGCTCCCCGGCACGGTGGCGCACGGCGCGGGCCTCGGCGGAGGGCGCGGCCAGAGCCTCCTGCGGTCCCGGGCGCGGGAGGCGGGCGGCACCCTGACCACCGGCCCGACCGCGGAGGGCGGCTGGGAGGTACGCGCGGCGCTGCCCGGACGGACCGCCGCCCCGGTGGAGCGGTCCGTTCCGCGCAGCTACCGCGTGGCGCAGGTGACGGCCGCCGCCGGCCTCGTCCTGCAGCCCCTGCTGCCGGTGCTGGTCATCAGGGACGAGACCGTATCGGCCGGCGCGCAGGTGTCCGCGGGCGTGTTCTTCGCTCTGCTGGCCGCGGCGCAGGCGGTCACGCTCCTGTGGCTGCGCCGGGCGCCGCGCGCAGCCCAGGGCGTGCTGTGCGCGCTGGCCCTGCTCTGGCCGGTGGCGATGGTCACGGGTGACTACACCGGTCCGGTCCTCCTCCCGCCGGCGTTGAGCCTGCTCGCCACCTGCGCGGCGCTCGCCGCGGACGCTACCGGCGCGGAGGCAATCGGCAGCCGCCCCCGCTCGCTCCTGACGGTCGCGGCCGTGGCGGCGCACGCGGTGGCCGCGACCGCCGCCGTCCTGGAACGGGGCACGGCGCTTCCGCTCTGGGCGGTCGCCGCGTTGTCGACGGCCGGGGCATCCTCGGCCGTCTGCGCGGCCCGGTGGGGCGGGGCCGTGCGCGGGCGGCGGGACCTGGCCGCCCGCCGCGCGCGGGAGGACCGCGTCGCCGACTGGACCGGGGAAGCGGTCCGGGACGCGTGGGGTGAGCGCCGCCGCATCGCCTCCGGACTGGAGACCACCGTGCTGGCGCGCACCGCCGACATGGTCGAGGAGGCACAGGCGGGCCGGCTCGAAGCGACCGCGCAGCACGCCCGAGAGGCTCTGGCCGCGATGCGCGCCCTGCTCGACACGGTGCGGGACGACGAGCCCGGGCAACGGCTGCGGCCCCAGCCCACGCTCCACGCTCTGGACCTGCTCGCCCGCCAGTGCCGGGCCACCGGCCGCGAGGTGGAGATACGGCTGACCGACCGGGTGCCGGAACACCTGCCCACCGCGGTGGACCTGGCTGCCTACTACGCCGTCGAGACGATCCTGACCGCAGGCGGCGAGGATCCGGCCGTCGTCGAGCTCGACGCCCGTGACGGTACATTGACGCTCACGGCCACAGGGGTGCCGGATGCCGTCCACCCCGCCGTGCAGGAACGGCTGGCGGCACGGATCGCGGCGCTCGACGGCACCGTGACCACCCGGCCGGCAGGCACGTTCGGCTTCCGGCTGCCGTTCGCTCCGGGCCCAGCGGGCCGGGCCGCGGACACGCCACGGGCCGCCGCGGACACGCCACCGGCCGTCGCCGGGCCCGGCGACGAGGAGCAGGGGAAACCATGAGCATCAGCGTGCTGGTCGCCGACGACCAGGGCATCGTACGGGCGGGGTTCGCCGCAGTGATCGACGCCGAGGAGGACATGACGGTCGTCGGCGAGGCCGCCGACGGGGCCGAGGCGGTACAGCTCGCCGCGGAGCTCGCACCCGACGTGGTCGTCATGGACGTCCGGATGCCCGAACTGGACGGCATCACCGCCACCCGGATCATCACCGGCCGCCAGGACACGACCCGCGTCCTGGTGCTGACCACCTTCGACCTCGACGCTTACGTCTTCGACGCACTGCGCTCCGGTGCCTCCGGTTTCCTGCTCAAGGACGTGCACGCCGCCGAACTGCTCCAGGGCATCCGGGTGGTGGCCGCCGGCGAAAGCGTGCTCTCCCCGTCCGCGACCCGCCGGCTCATCGGCCACTACGCCTCAGCCGCAGTCACCGGAACCGAGAGCGGCGTCCGCGAGCTGGACAGCCTGACCGACCGCGAACGGGATGTCCTGGCCGTGATCGCGTCCGGCCTCACCAACGCGGAGATCTCCGGGCAGCTCGGCATCACCATCGGCACCGTCAAATCCCATGTGAACGCACTGCTGCGCAAGCTCGGCCTGCGCGACCGGGTGCAGGCGACGATCCTCGCCTACGACCTCGGCCTCGCCCGCCCCAACCCTCCCGGCGCGCCTCTGTAGCGGTTGCGGATCAGCTCCACACCACCTGTCCGAGGAGTTCACCACCATGCCCGTTTCCGACCGGTTCCCCGGCCGCGTCCCGCGCCTCGCTGTCGGCGATGTCATCGCCCTCGTCTACCTCGTGGCCTGCGCCGGCCTGCTCATATGGGCTTGTGTGGTGACCGCGATCGACGACTCGGGCGAGTCCATGGCGGGAGTCGTCCCACTGCTCGCCTCGGCCCCGGTCAGCCTCGTGCTGCTGATGCTGCCGGGAGGCACCGCGACGCTCGTCCTCGCCGGCGCCCTCGGCGCGCTGGTCAACGCCGCGATCATCAGGTGGTGCGCCCGCGCACTGCGCCGCGGCACCAACTCGACATCCTGAGCCCCGGCACCCCGCCACGCCGCCGCCTCGTTCACCACGGCCCTCGGCGGACGGCGCCTGCCCCACACGCGTCGCGGCAGCGCGCACCGCACCGTCCCGAACTCCGAACCTGAGGTGAGATCCACTGATGTGACGTGGATCTCACCTCAGGGGAAAACCTGGAGCCGGCGTGCTCCGTCAGACCAGGACGTGAAACGTTCACCGGCCTCGTTGACCGAGGCGCAGTTGGTCCGGCGGATCTCCCGCGGAGACACCGCGGCCTTCGACGAGTTGTACGGCCGCAGCGCCCCGTGGCTGACGGCGCGGCTGCGTCGGCGCTGCGTGGACGACGAGATCGTCGCCGAGGTTCTGCAGGAGACGTACCTGGCTGTGTGGCGGGCGGCCGGATCCTTCGCCGACAGCCTGCGCGGCGAGGAGGCCGGCGGCTGGCTGTGGACGGTTGCCTCCCGTCGGCTGGTGGACGCCTTCCGGGTACGCGGCCGGCACAGCACCCTCCCGGCGGCAGCCGCCGTACCGGAGCCGGCGCCCTCGGCCGAGCACGAAGTGCTGGATGGAGCGGTAGGGGGCGACCTGGGCACGGCACTGGACCGGCTGGCCCCCGAGCTGCACCAGGTCCTGACAGCGATGGTGCTGGACGGGCTGACGGTCCGTGAGACCTCCGCACTCCTCCGGATCCCCGAAGGCACCGTCAAGACCCGTGCCCGCCGCGCCCGCCTCGAAATGCGAAAGGCCCTGTCATGACTCCGCACGTCCGCCGCGAGCTGCTGGTGAGCTACGTACTGGACTCCGGCGCACCGGCCGGTCCGGGCACGGGGGCGCTGTGGGCGCTGGAGGCACACCTGGAGCGGTGCGCGGCCTGCCAGGCCGAGTTGAGGGAGGTGTCCGCCGCCCACTGCCCGGCGGACACCGCGCTGATGGAGCAGGTGCACCGGCGCCTGTCGGCGACGCTGCCGCCGGTTCCCCACCGCCGGTGGCGCCGGGTACGGGGCGCACTGGCCCGGTGGGCGGCTCCCGCGCTCGGGCCGTGGACCGCGGCGGTCGTCATCGTCGTTCTCGGCGCCCTGGTCCTGTCATCGGCCCTCGCACACGACTCCCCGGTCCTCCTGCTGCTGGCCCCGGCGATGCCGTTGCTGGGAGTGGCCGCGAGCTGGGGTCCGCACTCCGACCCGGTCCATGAGCTGATCGCCACCACACCGAGGGCGGGGCTCGGCCTGATCCTTCGGCGGACCCTGGCCGTGCTGACCCTGGTGATCCCGGCCCTGGCGGCCGCCGGCGGGATCACCGGCACCGCACCCGCGCTGGTCCTGCTGCCCGCCCTCGCCCTGACCTGCGCGGTCCTGGCGCTGGGCAGCGCGGTGGGTGTCCAGCGCGCCGCCACCGCGCTGGGCACCGGGTGGGCCCTGATCGTGGTCCTCCCCGCCATCGCCGCCAGCACCGTCCCGTCCTACCTACAGGAGTCCGCCACCCCGGGGTGGGCTGCCGCGACCGCGGTCCTGGGCGCCGTCGCCCTCCTGTGCCGTACCGCCTATCTGCACCCCGTCGAGGCCCGCACGCCCCGGCGCTGACCGCCGAACCACCCCTCGTCCGAGGGGCCTTCACCCACGTCCCCTTCACCCGGCACCGCATTCACCCGCACCGCGAGGAGACCCGACCATGCCCAGAACCGTCAGTGCGAGCGAGACGGCCCCCACCCGCTACGCCCATCACATCGAGGCCCACGCGCTGACCGTGCGGCGGGGCCGCCGCAACGCGGTCGACGGGGTCGACCTGAACCTGGGCCTCGGTGTGCACGGCCTGCTCGGTCCCAACGGAGCGGGCAAGACCACCCTGATCCGCACCCTCGCCACCGTCCTGACCCCGCACAGCGGCGACCTGGAACTCCTGGGCGGCGGCCATCGCAGCCGGGGCGAGCTGCGCGAACTCCGCCGAAGGCTGGGCTACCTGCCGCAGGCCTTCGGGCACTACCGGCGCTTCACGGTGCGCGAGTTCGTCGAGTACATGGCCTGGCTCAAGGAAGTGCCCCGCCACCGGGTCGCCGACGCGGTGCAGCACGCCATCGACCGGGTCGACCTGTCCGGCCGGGCCGATGACCGGATGGGATCGCTCTCCGGCGGCATGCTGCGCCGGGCCGGCATCGCCCAGGCGATCGTCAACGACCCCGACATCCTGCTGCTCGACGAACCCACCGTCGGCCTGGATCCCGCCCAGCGCGTGGAGTTCCGCACCCTGCTGCGCGACATCGGCGCACAGTCCTGCGTCCTGGTCTCCACCCACCTGGTCGAGGACGTCGGCGCCGCCTGCGTCGGCGTCGTGCTGATGGACGAGGGCCGCACGGTCTTCTCGGGCCACCTCGACCACCTCCGTGCCGCGGGCACCGACGCCGACCCGGGCGACAGCGACATCGAGCGCGGCTACTCCGCCCTGCTGCGCCTGCACCGCGAGGAGACGGCCGGGGCCGGGCGGTAGGCGGCGCGGCACGATCACCGTTCGACACACCCTTACGCACTGACACGACCGACCTCTGGAGACTGTGATGTTCCGAATGGTGCGCCTGGAGGCGAAGCGCTCGATCGCTCTGCCGCTGTTCCTGGTGCTGGCTGCCCTGACCCGTGTGTTCGTGTGGATGGATATCCAGCAATGGGCCGCCAGTTGGGCATCGCTGGTCTACTCGGTGCGGGGAATCGCCTGGGTCGCGCTGCCGGTGGTGCTGGCTGCCGGGATCTGGCACGGCGGGCGGGAGGGGCGCAGTGATGTCTCCGAGCTGTTCGCCACCACGCCGCGCCCGCGCTCCGTGCGGCTGCTGCCCGCCTTCCTGGTGATCGCCGGCGCGGTGGTGCTCGCCGAGGCGGCGGTGGTCCTGTGGGCAGGGGTGCTGATCACCCGGCACGCGACCTACAGCGGCGGCCAGTGGCCGCTGGCCCTTGCGGTGGGACTGCTGGCCGCCATCGCCCTCACCCTGCTCGGACTGGGGATCGGACGCCTGGTGCCCACGCCGGTCGCGGCGCCGCTGGGCGCGGTGGTGCTGTTCCTGATCCTGACGGTCAGCCAGTCGCGGGACGGCAAGCCGGCCAACCGCCTGGTGGACACCGTGCTGCCGATGCTGCCGCAGACGGACGACTTCCACCGGGTGCTGCCTTCGCTGTCCGCGGCCCAGGGCATCTGGTTCGGCGCCCTCGGTGTCACCGGCGTACTGCTGACCGCCGCGGCCACCCCGCGGACCCGGGCGCTGTCCCTGGCGCCGGCCGTGATGGGGATCGTCCTCGGAGTGCTGCTGGCACCGTCGGGCGCGATCGTCCCGGACCGGCGGGCCACGGCCCTGGTCTGCGCGCCGGGCGACAGCCGGATCTGCGTGACCGGGGTGCACACCCACGCACTGGCCGAACTCGTCCCCCCGGCCCGGAAGGTGCTCGATGCCTTCGCCAAGGTGCCCGGTGGCCCGACACGGGTGGAGGAGTCCACGGTGAGCTGGATGTTCAACGACAGCAAGCCGGGGGACAGTGCCGAGGACCTCCGTACGATCCGTGAGGAGCTCCCGTACCTGACCCAGGGAGGCGGCATCAGGTGGACGCCGGCCATGCTCCTCTCCCGGGTCGCCGGCGACGCCGTGATCGACGCCGAGTGCTTCGCCGGTGGCAAGGAGGGGGACCGTGCGAGCGACGCCGCCGACGCGATGACCACGCTCCTCCTGGACACCCGCACCGATGAGCTGGGCCCCGACGCCCGCAGGGCCTACGACACGCTGCGCGCACTGCCCGCCAAGGAGCGCTACGAGCGGATCGGCGACGGCCGGAAGGCCGGACTGACCTGCGGTGACCCGATGGCCGTCGTCATGGGCCAGGGAGCCGGCCGATGACCCCGGGCCTGCACGGCATTCTGCTGCACCTGCGCTGCCGGGCGGCTCCGGCGACCGCACTGGTCTTTCTGGCCGCGGCCGGTCTCACCTGGGCCGGGTACCTGTCGGACGATCCGGGGCTGACCCGCATGACCGGCCTGATCGCCGTCGTACTGGGCGTCGCCGTCACCTCGCGCACCCTCGCCGGCCCGGACGAGGAACTGGAACGCGGCACGCCCATGCCCTGGCGGCTGATCCGCACCATCCACCTGCTGCTGCTCAGCGGCTCCCTCCTCGGCCTGCTCGCCGCCGTCCACCTGGTCGCCGGCCGGCAAGCTCCCGCCGTGCCCTTCGGCACCCTCGTGCAGGCCGTCCTGGCGCTCACCGCGTTGACGGCCCTCGGCGCCGTGCTCTTCGGGGCCCACACCGCCTGGGTTCCCGCCATCGGCTGGGGCCTGCTCATGCTGGCTCTGGGGCCGCTGAAGCCCGCCGGCGGACAGGTACTGGTCTGGATGGTCCAGGATCCCCGCACCGCCACCTCCACTGCGGCGGCCGCCGTCCTGACCGTCGTCGGCACCGTTGCCTACACCCAGCGCGGCAGCCGCCGGTGAACGGGCCGCGCCCGCGGCCGGTCGGCCCCCTGGCATCCCAGCACCCCTGCCGGCTCAATTCGTGTACTGGCCAATGCCCCGCGGCAAGTACGCTCCGTGCCCTGGCTTCCCCACGTACGCACGCTTATCGATCACTGGAACCCCACGCGACAGCACGGCCTCGACCCGTCCCCTGACGCGCTTGCCTTCGTAAGCCGAGTAGTCGACATTCATGTGATGTGTCCTGGCGGACATGATCTGTTCGGCAGCAGGGTCATAGATGACGATGTCGGCGTCCGCCCCCGGCGCAATCGTGCCCTTCTTCGGATACAGGCCGAACATGCGGGCCGGTGCGGCGCAGGCGATCTCGATCCAGCGGCGGCGGCTGATATTCCCGTCGACAACAGCCTGGTGCAGCAGATCCATGCGGTTCTCGACGCCCGGCATCCCGTTCGGGATCTTCGAGAAGTCTCCCCGCCCCATCTCCTTCTGGCCCTTGAAGCAGAAAGGGCAATGATCCGTGGACACCACCTGCAGATCATTCGTCCGCAACCCACGCCACAAAGCCTCCTGGTGCTCTTTCGGGCGCAGCGGGGTGGAGCAGACGTACTTCGCCCCTTCGAAGTCGGGTTCAGCCAGGTTGTCGGTCGACAGAAAGAGGTACTGGGGACACGTCTCGCCGAACACGGGAAGTCCCTCGTCCCGAGCTCGCGCCAGTTCGGCGACGGCCTCCTGGGCCGAGACGTGCACCACATAGAGAGGAGCCCCCGCCACCTGGCTCAGCTTGATCACTCGATGCGTGGCCTCCGCTTCGAGCAGCGCCCTGCTGACTTCACCGTGGTAACGCGGGTCTCGCTCCCCCCGGGCCAGCGCCTGCTCCACGAGCACGTCGATCGCAAGGCCGTTCTCCGCGTGCGTCATCACAAGGCCGCCGTTGGAGCCGGCGCGTTGCATGGCCCGCAGGATCTGGCCGTCGTCAGAGAGAAATACTCCCGGATACGCGGTAAAGAGCTTGAATGATGTGACGCCGGCCGAGACCAGACCGTCCATCTCCCTGAGCGAGGACTCGTTCACGTCGGACATGATCATGTGGAACGCGTAGTCGATCGCGCACTTTCCATTCGCCTTTTCATGCCAGGCATCGAGACCTTCGGCCAGGGACCCGCCCTTGGACTGAATCGCAAAGTCAATGATGGTGGTCGTGCCGCCCCACGCCGCAGCCCGGGTACCGGTCTCGAACGTGTCGGAGGCAAACGTGCCGCCGAACGGCATCTCCATATGCGTGTGACCGTCGACTCCACCCGGAATCACGTACTTCCCGGCAGCGTCGATGACATGGTCGGCCGTCCACCCATGACTGTCATGAGTGGCCATGGCCACGACGCGGCCACCATCGATGAGCACATCAACGTGCAACTCGTCGGAGGCCGTAATCACCAGTCCGCCAGTGATGAGGGTGCGTGCCATGGCTTCTGCTCCATTCGCGTCGGATCAACGGCGTTCGCTCATGAACCGTTCCTGTTCGCCCCGATAAGGCCCCACCGACGGGCTGGATGGGCGACTCCACCCGCCGGCGACAAACGGCATGCATCTCGTCGGACGCGGTGCTGACGAGAAGCGCCCCCGCGCGGACACACGGGAGCGCCGCACCCCCGAGAACTCACCCCGCCGCTTGCAGCGCGTCGGCGAGGATCGCCGCGCCCTCCTCCGCCTCCGGAATGGAGAGCGAGAGAGGCGGGGCGATACGCAGCACGCTGGTGTTGTGGCCACCGCCCTTGCCGATGAGCAGCCCGCCCTCGCGGGCCGCCTCCAGCACAGCGGCGGCCGCTTCCGGGTTCGCCTCGTCGGTGCCGGGTTTCACCAGTTCGATGCCGATCATCAGTCCTCGGCCCCGCACCTCCCGGACACACTCCGAGCCGGCGGCGACCGCCCGCAGCCGCTCGATGAGCAGCCCGCCGACCCGGCGGGCGTTGCCCTGGAGATCGTGTTCGAGGAGGTAGGAGAGGTTGGCGAGTCCCGCGGCCATGGTGACCGGGGAGCCGCCGAACGTCGAAATGGAGTTGGAGTCCAGGCAGTTCATGACGTCGGCGCGGGCGATGACACCGCCGATCGACATGCCGTTGCCAATCCCCTTGGCGAAGGTGACGATGTCGGGCGGGCCGCTCTGCCCGTGTGCCTGCCAGCCCCAGAAGTGCTCGCCGGTACGCCCCCAGCCGGTCTGCACCTCGTCGGAGATCCACAGGATGCCGTGCCGGTCGAGGACTTCGCGGAACGCCGCGTACAGACCGTCGGGCGGCGAGGTGAACCCGCCCACGCCCTGGATGGGTTCGGCGATCAGCGCGGCGGCGTCCCGGGTGTGGCCGAGCAGGTCCTCCAGGTCGGCCACACAGGCCTCGATGAACTCCTCGTCACCCAGGTGCGCGTACGGTCCGCGGCCACGGACACCCCCGTGCACGTACAGCGTCTGGAGCGGGGACAGGCCGGTGGGTGACCAGGCGTGGTTGCCGGTGACGGAGACCGCGGAGAAGGACCGGCCGTGGTAGCTGTTGCGCATCGCGAGGATCTGGTTCGACCTGCGGTACGCGGTGGCCAGCAGCAGCGCCGTGTCGTTGGCCTCGGTGCCGGAGGTGGTGAAGAAGACCCGCGCGTCCGGGATGCCGGAGAGGCTGACGACGCGCTCGGCGAGGTCGACCATCGGCCGGTTCAGATAGAGCGTGGAGGAGTGGATGATCCGCCCGGCCTGCTCGGTGACCGCCTTGGTGACCTCGGGCAGCGCGTGGGCGGTCATCGTGGTGAGGATGCCGCCGAAGAAGTCGAGGTAGCGCTTGCCGTCCGCGTCCCAGACGTGGCGGCCCTCGCCGTGGGTGATCTCCAGCGGGTGCCGGTAGTAGAGCGCCAGCCAGTCCGGGCTGACGGCGAGATGGCGGTGATGCAGACCGGTCACGGCTCCACCAGCCCCTCGTACGCGTCGGGCCGGCGGTCCCGGTAGAACGCCCACTGCTGACGGACCTCGTCGATGAGCCCGAAGTCGAGGTCACGGACCAGGAGTTCCTCGGCCTTGTCGCTGGCCACATCTCCGACGAACCGGCCCTGGGGGTCGACGAAGTAGCTGGTGCCGTAGAAGTCGTTGTCGCCGTACTCCTCCTGGCCGACGCGGTTGATCGCGGCGATGAAGTACTCGTTGGCGACGGCGGACGCCGGCTGTTCCAGCTGCCAGAGGTGCCCGGAGAGTCCACGCGAGGTCGCTGACGGGTTGTACACCAACTGGGCACCGTTGAGCCCTAGTTGGCGCCACCCCTCAGGAAAGTGCCGGTCGTAGCAGATATAGACGCCGACCTTGCCGACCGCGGTGTCGAAGACCGGCCAGCCGACGTTGCCGGGCTTGAAGTAGTACTTCTCCCAGAACCCCTTGAGCTGCGGGATGTGGTGCTTGCGGTACTTGCCGAGATACGAGCCGTCGGCGTCGATCACGGCGGCGGTGTTGTAGTAGAAGCCGGACTGCTCGACCTCGAAGACGGGGACGACGATCACCATGCCGGTCTCACGGGCCAGCTCCCGCATCCGCTGCACGGTCGGTCCCTCGGGAACGGCCTCGGCCCAGCGGTAGTGCTCGGGTTCCTGCACCTGACAGAAGTACGGGGCGTTGAACACCTCCTGGAAACCGATGATCTTCGCCCCCTGCCGGGCGGCCTCGCGGGCGTGCTCCTCATGCTTGGCGATCATGGATTCGGTGTCGCCGGTCCAGGTCGCCTGGACGAGTGCGGCGCGTACGACTTGGGACATGAGCTGCTCCTTCGACGCGGCGTCAGAGAGCCTCTTCGCGTTTCTACGCCCGTAGACACGTGCGTAGAGGAGAACGTAAGCCCCGCCACACAGCGGGGCAAGACCATCGCCGTGAACCAGCGGAGTCGATCATGTTTCACACCCGTGCGGTCCATTGCCGGTAACGCCCGTGATCCGTACGCCTAAGGGCTGTCCCGTAATCCCTGGTGGATCAGCGCGCGGCGTCGGATGCGGTGCATCGCAAGGCGCCGGAGCGCCCTCAGATGGGGTCTCCCCTGCTCGAACGGAGTTGAGAGCTTGGGGAAGGAGCGATTCGGGCGTTTCGGCAACGCGGCGAGAGTGGGGTCTCCCCTGCTCGAGCGCAGCCGAGAGCTTGGGGAAGTAGCTGTCGTCGCGCGCCCGCCAGGGGTTACGGGACAGCCCTTAGCCGATCCCCGCCACCCTCAGCGCGTGCACCACGTCCCGCTCCCGCGCGTCGGACACCCCACGGGCCGCCGCCAGCAGTTGCGGTACGAGATGGCGCGGATCGCTCTCCGCGATCCTGGCCGCGTCCTGCGGCGTCCGCACCCGGACGAAGGCGCCGAGCAACGCCTGCGCCTGGGGGCCCCTGCCGTCCCGGTCCAGGGCGACGACGGCATCGGCGATCTCGGCGGCGGGTCTCGCCACCCCCTGCCGCAGCAGCCGGTCGCAGTCCTCCGGCCGGCCCGCATCGGCCAGCGCGGCGGCCGCCGCCGCGAGGGCCCGGGGAGGCAACGAGGACACCTCCCACAACAAGGTGGCCCAGTCGGCGCCGAGCCCCGCCCGCTGGAGTTCTGCGGCGAGCACCGGCAGCCAGTCGGCGGGCCGCCCGGCCACCTCGCAGAGCACCCCGTGCGCCTCCCCGCTGCGGCCGTCCGCACGCAGCCGGAGCAGCACCGCGACGGTACCCCTGGCGGACTTCAGCGCTGCGGGATCCGGGGCGGCCGCAGCACGCTCGGCAGGATCCCTGCCCCCGCCCGGGGCGCCGCCGAACCGGGCACCGCGCGGCACGGCCGCCGCCACCGGTGGGACGGGCAGAACGGACACGGTGGATACCGGCTCCTCGTCCTCCACGTCCAGCCCGGCGAACCTGGCCCCGCGCGGCCTCTTCCGCGCGGGCGCGACGGGGGCGGATGGTGCGACGGGTGCGGGCGGGGCGGCAACGGCGCTGTCGGGTGCGAGCGCGGCTTCGGGAGCCGGGCCCGGCACCATATCCGCACCGGGTTCCCGCACACGGCGACCCGGCCCCGGTTCCGCACGGGGTTCCCGCACACGGCGCTCCGGCTCCTGCTCCGCCCCGGATTCCGGACCCCCATCCGTGCGGAACCACCCCGCGGGCACCGTCACCGCCGCCAGCCGCCGGCGCAGCTCCGTACAGCGGGCCGAGGCGCGTTCATGGTCGTCGCGGGCCCAGGCGACCGCCTCGGCATCGGCCACGCCCGCCTCGCCGCTCGTGTGGGCCGCGCGGAGCCGCTGGGCGGCCTGCTCCTGCTCCCGCAGCATCAGCTCCAGACGTTCCACCAGCTGCCGGCGTCCGCCGGGGCGGTGGTCGTGGGCCGCGGCGGAGGCGGCGAAGAGTCCGGCAGCCCGCGCCGACTCACGCTCCGCGAACCCGGCGCCCCGCACTGTCGCGAGGTCCGCGAAGAGCGACTCCATCACATCCCAGGGCGGGATCTCGGCACCCTCCAGACAGGCCCGCATCCCTTCCGGATCACGGCCGCAGAAGACACCGAACCAGCCCCGGGCGGGATCGAGCAGCTCCGTCAGGTCACGCAGGTAGCGCGCGAACTCCCCTACCGATACCGCTTGCTGATGCACCGTCATCATCACCCTCGGCCGCCGTCGGCTGGAACCTTCCAGTCCGCAGGCATTCGACCGCAGGTGTGTTACGACGCGGCTACGCGCTCTTTTCGACCCTGGTGCAAGCGGCGCCTCCGCACGGCCGCACACGCCCCCCGAGGCATGCGTCCAGGACTCAGAAGGTGACGGCGATCCCGGTGTGCGGCCGCTTGCCGAGCCGGGCGATCATCGCGGGGTAGTCGAGAAGCCAGTACTTCCAGGTGTACTTGCGGGCGATGGCCCGGCGCACTCCGGCCGTCCCCCCGGCGTCGAGCAGCCGACCGGTCCCCTCGGCGCTCGGGGCGTCCGGTGCGATCCGGCCGCGTACATCGCAGACGGTGACGACGACCCGGCTGTCGTTGCGCAGCCGCTTGACCTTCCACGAATCCGTCTTCGTCCAGACGAGCAGCTCCGCCCCGTCGACGGCCGCCCAGACCGGGGTGGCGACGGGGGTGCCGTTCTTCCGGTACGTGGTGAGGCTGACGTACTCGCTTCGGGCGAACTCCTGGAGACTCATGACCGCAACCCTACGCACCGCGCGAGGGCGTTTCGCGGGCCCTCGGCCGCTACCCGGCCAGCGGGACGATGTCCGGCTCCGGTGCGCAGCGAAGGAGCAGTTCATCCATGGAGAGGCCGAGCGCCCCGGCCAGTGCGGCGACGGTGAAGAACGCGGGGGTGGGAGCGCGGCCGGTCTCGATCTTGCGCAGCGTCTCGGCCGAGATCCCGGCACTCGCAGCGATCTCGACCATGCTGCGCCGGCCGCGCACCTCACGGAGCAGCCGGCCGAGCCGTTCGCCGCGCAGGCGCTCTTCGGGGGTCAGAGGCGTTCGTACCATGCCGTCATTCTAATACCATGCGAACCGGTATAGTAATTGGCATGGTGCAACTCAAGACAGACACACAGATCGAAGCCATGCGCGACTCCGGCCGGGTCGTCGCACAGTTGCTGGCGGCCGTCCGGGACACGGCGGCGGTCGGCGTCTCGCTGCGCGAACTCGACGAGGTGGCCCGCGGGGTCCTGCGCGAGGCGGGGGCCGGATCGCCGTTCCTGAACTACCGGCCGCACTTCGCGCCCACCCCGTTCCCCGCCGTGATCTGCGCATCCGTGAACGACGCGATCGTGCACGGAATCCCGACCGACCTACGGCTGCGCGACGGTGACCTGGTGAGCATCGACGCGGGCGCGATACTGGACGGCTGGGCCGGGGACTCGGCGATCAGCTTCATCGTGGGCCGTGCGCGCCCGGCGGACACCCTGCTCGTCGAGACGGCGTTCGCCGCGCTGGACGCGGGCATCGCGGCGGCCGTCGTCGGCAACCGGATCGGCGATATCGCGCATGCGATCGGCAGCATCTGCCGCAAGGCCGGCTACGGCATTCCGGAGGGCTTCGGCGGGCACGGAATCGGCCGGGCCATGCACGAGGACCCGGGCGTCCCCAACGAGGGACGCCCGGGTCGCGGGATGGTACTGCGGCACGGGATGGCGCTGGCCATCGAGCCGATGCTGACCGCCGGCGGCCACGACGAGTTCTATCCCGACCAGGACGGCTGGACACTGCGCACGACCGACGGCAGCCGGGCCGCACACGCCGAGCACTCGGTGGCGATCACTAACGACGGACCCCGGATCCTGACCGCACTGTGAAGCTCGCCGGACCACACTTCGGGCCGGCCCTCAGTTGTTCTTGAGGAATTCCTCGGCGAGGGCCTCCCCCGCGGTCACGGCGGCGTCATGGCTCTCGATCGGCGACACCACGGAGTCCTTGAACAGGATGTAGGTGACGCCGGATTCGGTACCGCCGGTCTTCGGGTCGGGGTCGATGCCGAGGGCCTCGGCCGTGGCGTACGAGGCCTCACCGATGATCTTGTCGGGGCCGGTGTCGCCGACGACGGCGTACTCCACCCTGTCGCCGTGGATGACAGCGACGACGCCGCCCCCCTTGATACCGGCGCCGCTGTAGTCCCAGATCCCGCTGCTGCTCGGCACGACGACGTACGGCAGCTTCTCCGCACTCAGCGGCTTGTCGCCGGAGGTGTGGAACGCGGTGTCGTCCTGGAACCACGGGTCGGTGTCCTCGTTGCAGGCGGTGGTCACCTGGCCGTCGCAGTCGATGTCCATGTCGGCTTTCCAGAACACCGCGCCGTTCTTTCCGCAGACCGGCACGGTGGCCGAAGCCTCCTCGTCCGTACGGTATGTGCCGTTCGAGATCTGCGAGCAGGACGAGACCTTGGCGAGCAGGTCGGCGGCGCTGACCGACCCCTCCCTGACGCCGGGCGAGGGCCGCTCCCCGGCCGATGAGGCCCGTGCCGCCGCGGCGGAGGCACCGCCGGAGGGGCCTTCGTCGGAGAGCGGACGGGTGTGGGCGACGGGTGCGAGGTGCACCACGCCCGGGCGCGCGTCGTGCGCGGCCACGGGAGCGGCGGAGGGGGACACGGAGCCGCCCGAGACGGCCGGTGACAGCGATCCGGCCGCGAGCAGAGCGGCGCCGGAGGCTGCGGCGAGGGCAAGCGTGCGCATACGCATGGTGGGGGTGCCCTTCTATTAGGAAAGTTTCCTTACCGAGATGGCCAAGATGCTCCCCCGGGCATGTTCACGTCAATACCCGGGACCGGCCCCCGCGCGTTCCACCGCGGCCGGCCGGCCCCTCCCCTACCGGTGTCCTGTCCCTGTCTCCTCTTCCTGTCAGGGCCGCCCGCTCGGCCTCACCACCGCTGCCGAGCCTCCGCCGCGCCGCTCCGTCTCGGCTGCCGCAAGCCATCGCCCGTCCGGCAACTGCTGCACCCCCGTCGCCGCACCGATCTCAGGGTTCGGCGTGAAGGCATGCCCCAGGGCTTCGAGTTGTGCCCGCACGGGGCTGTTCCACAGCCCCGGCTCGAGCTCCGTCTTCGCGGCGTTGCGCTGACTGGCACGGGGCGCCGCGATGGCGTCCACCAGTGACAGCCCGCGGTCGACCTTGCCGATCAGCGACTGCAGCACGGTCGTGATGATCGTGGCACCACCCGGCGAGCCCAGGGCCAGCACGGGCTGCCCGTGCTTCAGCACGATGGTCGGCGAGATCGACGACCGCGGCCGCTTGCCCGGACCCGGCAGGTTCGGGTCATGGACGGCCGGGTCCGCGGGCGCGAACGAGAAGTCCGTCAGCTCGTTGTTGAGCAGGAAGCCGCGCCCGGGCACCGTCATGCCACTGCCGCCGGTCTGCTCGATCGTCAGGGTGTAGGCGACGACGTTGCCCCACTTGTCGGCGGTCGTCAGATGAGTGGTGTTCTCCCCCTCGTACGTCGTCGGCGCGGCCGTCCCGCCGGCCGCGCAGTCGGCCGGGTGGCGGGGGTCTCCCGGTGCGAGCGGACTGGTCAGCACCGCGTCGTCCTTGATCAGGCACTCCCGCGAGTCGGCGAACCGCTGACTGAGCAGCTCCTTCGTCGGCACCTTCTCGAACGCCGGGTCGCCGACCCAGCGCCCGCGGTCGGCGAACGCGATCCGGCTCGCCTCGATGTAGCGGTGCAGGTACTGCGCCTCGCTCGCCTTCGAAAGGTCCGTGGACTCAAGGATGTTGAGAGCCTCGCCCACCGTCGTACCACCGGAGGAGGACGGCGCCATGCCGTACACGTCCAGCCCCCGGTAGCCGGTCTTCGTCGGCGCCTGCCGAAGCGCCCGGTAGGAGCGCAGGTCCTTCGTGGTGAGGTCGCCCGGCCGCACCACACGGGAGGACTTGGGGTCGACGGGCGGATTGCGTACGGTCCGTACGACGTCATCGGCCAGCTTGCCCCGGTAGATCTCGTCGAGACCCTTGCGTCCGACCTCGTCGTAGGTACGGGCCAGATCGGGGTTCTTGAACACCGACCCGACCACCGGCAGTTGACCGCCCGGCAGGAAGAGCTTCCGGGTTGCGGGGAAGTCGGCGAACCTCGCCCGGTTGCCCTCCGTCTGGGAACGGAACGTGCTGTCGACGACGAAGCCGTCCCGGGCCAGGTGTTCGGCCGGCTTCAGCACCTGCCGCAGCGATTTGCTGCCCCAGGTTTCGAGGGCCTTCTCCCAGGTGGCGGGGGTGCCGGGCGTGCCGACGCCGAGTCCGCTGGTGACGGCGTCGTCGAAGGCGAGCGGTTTCCCGTTCTCCAGGAAGAGCGAGGGGTCCGCGCTGCGCGGTGCGGTCTCCCGGCCGTCGATGGTCTGCACGGTACGGGTCCTGGCGTCGTAGTGGACGAAGTAGCCGCCGCCGCCCAGACCTGCCGAGTACGGCTCGGTCACCCCGAGCGCCGCGGCGGTGGCCACCGCCGCGTCCACCGCGTTGCCACCCTTGCGGAGCACCTCGATTCCGGCCGCGGTCGCGTCGGCGTCGACGCTGGAGACCGCTCCCCCGTATCCGGCCGCGACGGGCGACTTGGGTGGCGGTGCGGCCGGTGGCGCGGATGAGGACGGGGCCGCCGCCCCGACCGAGACCACTGCGGCGAGAACACCCAGGAACGACACATTCCGCGCAACGGAACGTCGCATGCGCACCTCCAGTGAAGGATCGTCCGCGCAGGGTAGCCCCGGCCCGGCCGCCCCGTCAGGACCGCCTCGAACTTGAGGCCGAATGCCCGCTAACATGCCCGCCCATGACTGACGACGTACGCAACATCGTGCTGGGCGTGATAGCCGCCGGCATCAGCGCCGCCCTCGGCTGGCTCGCGCGCACCTATCTCTGGCGCCGCAAGCTCCGCCGCAAGCAGGCGTTCTTCGGGCTGCCCGGGAACTCGGAGTGCCTGCTCGTCGTCAACCGCGACGCGGGCGGCGACGGCGCCGTCCACCGGCACGACGTCTTCGCCCTGCTCGAACTCTCCGCCCTGATCAAGGACTGCTCGGCACACGCCCAGATCCTTTCCCACGACATCGCCCAGCAGGGGTTCGGCGAACGGACGGAGTTCTGCGTCGGCGGGCCGGTGTCCAAGGCGCTGAGCACTCCACGCCCGCGCCGTGTCGGCTTTCCGTTCACTCCGCCTCGCCATGGCGCCTGAGTGCGTTGTGGCAAACCGGATCTCGTTCGAAGCCCGCGGTGCGGGTGATCATTCGGACAGAGATGCCGGTGCGGTCGTGGGCATAGAGAAACGG
>NZ_JBHVWF010000038.1:0-57395 GCF_042882365.1 Streptomyces sp. NPDC058221
GGTTGCAGGGTGCGGGCGCGTTGCCGGGGCGCTGCCCCGGACCCCGGTCCTCAATCGCCGGACGGGCTTGAAATGGCCCCGGCACGGAATGGGCCCGGGTGCCACGTGAGGGGTGGGCCTGAAGGGCCCCGCAGGATCCGCAACACCACCGCCGAGCACGCGCTCGGCCTACCGAGGGAGCCGAGATGAGAGGCGTCGTTTTCGACGGCAAGCGCACCGAGGTCGTCGACGACCTGGAGATACGTGATCCGGGCCCCGGCGAGGTGCTGGTGGCCGTGGCCGCGGCAGGGCTCTGCCACAGTGATCTGTCGGTGATCGACGGAACGATCCCGTTCCCGCTGCCGGTCGTGCTCGGGCACGAGGGCGCAGGTGTGGTCGAGGCGGTCGGCGCGGGCGTGAGCCATGTCGCGCCGGGCGACCACGTGTCCCTGTCCACCCTGGCCAGCTGTGGCGCCTGCGCGCAGTGCGACCGGGGCCGGCCCACGATGTGCCGCAAGGCGATCGGGATGCCGGGGCAGCCGTTCTCGCGGGGTGGCAAGCCGCTGTACCAGTTCGCGTCCAACTCGGCCTTCGCCGAACGGACCCTGGTCAAGGCCGTGCAGGCGGT
The DNA here is from genome assembly GCF_042882365.1 of Streptomyces sp. NPDC058221. Taxonomy (NCBI): domain Bacteria; kingdom Bacillati; phylum Actinomycetota; class Actinomycetes; order Kitasatosporales; family Streptomycetaceae; genus Streptomyces; species Streptomyces sp. NPDC058221. The sequence goes on from NZ_JBHVWF010000038.1 coordinate 608, forward strand.
GAAGATCCCGGCGGACCTGCCCCTCACCTCGGCGGCCCTGATCGGCTGCGGGGTGCTGACGGGAGTCGGAGCCGTACTGAACCGGGCCAAGGTCGACCGCGGCGAGAGCGTCGTCGTGATCGGCACCGGCGGCATCGGGCTCAACGTCATCCAGGGCGCCCGGATCGCCGGCGCGCTGACCATCGTCGCGATCGACTCCAACCCGGACAAGGAGGCGGTGGCCCGGCAGTTCGGCGCCACCCACTTCCTCACCTCGGCGGAGGGCGTCCGGGAGATCCTGCCGCACGGCGCCGACCACGCCTTCGAGTGCGTGGGCCGCACCGAGCTGATCCGTACCGCGATCGACCTGCTGGACCGGCACGGCCAGGCGATCCTGCTGGGCGTACCGGCGGCGACCGCCGAGGCGTCGTTCCTCGTCTCGTCGATGTACCTGGACAAGTCGATCCTGGGCTGCCGCTACGGCTCGTCGCGTCCGCAGCGCGACATCGCCCTGTACGCGGACCTGTACCGGGAGGGCCGGCTGCTGCTGGACGAACTCGTCACCGAGACCTACCCGGTGGAGGACTTCGCGAAGGCGGTGGACGACGCGCACCACGGGCGGGTGGCGCGGGGCGTGCTGGTGTTCCGGGCCTGAGGGCCGTGAGGGCCGCCTGCGCGGCGGCTCAGGCCCGGCTCCCGGTCGTCGCCGCCCGGAACGTCCGGCGGTACCCCGTCGGTGACACCCCCAGAGCCGCCTGGAGGTGCTGGCGCAGTGAGGTGGGGGTGCCGAAGCCGGCGTCCCGGGCGACCTGGTCGATCGGCAGGTCGGTGGACTCCAGCAGCCGGCGGGCCCGCTCCACGCGCTGCTGGGTCAGCCACTGGACGGGGCTGACCCCGACCTCTTCGCGGAAGCGGCGGGTGAAGGTCCGTACGCTCATCGACTCCCGCTGTGCCATGTCGCGCAGCAGGATCGGCCGCTCCAGCCGGCTGAGCGCCCAGGCCCGTGCGCTGGTGGTGCCGGCGAGCTGGGCGTCGGGGACCGGGCGCTGGATGTACTGCGCCTGGCCGCCCTCGCGGTGCGGGGGTACGACCGTGCGGCGGGCGACGTCGTTGGCGACGGCGGCGCCGTGGTCGCGGCGCACGATGTGCAGGCAGAGATCGATGCCGGCGGCGACCCCGGCCGAGGTCAGGACGTCGCCGTCGTCGATGAACAGGACGTCGGGGTCGACCCGGACGCTCGGGAAGAGCTGCTGGAAGTGGTCGGCGGATGACCAGTGGGTGGTGGCGGGGCGCCCGTCGAGATATCCGGCGGCGGCGAGCACGTAGCCGCCGGTGCAGATGGAGACCAGGCGGGTGCCGGGCCTGATGAACGCCAACGCCGCGGCGAGTTCCTCCGTCAGCCGGCCCTCGGTGTAGACGGGGCCGAGTTCGTAACTGGCCGGGATCACCACCGTGTCGGCTGTGGCGAGGACCTCCGGGCCGTGCTCGACGGTGATCGTGAAGTCCGCGTCGGTGGCGACCGGGCCGGGCGGCCGGACCGAGCAGGTGACGACGTCGTAGAGTTTCGCACCCCGGTTGAGCGGTTCGGTTCCGATCGAACGGCTGAATATCCTTTGCGCGATGCCCAGTTCGAACGGAAGCACGCCATCGAGGGCGAGAACGACGACTCGGTGCGGCACGGCGGTCTCCCTTCACCACTAGCTGGTATAGACCATAAGCTGATACATGTCATCGGTGTGAAGGAAAAGTCGGCGGACCACGCATGCATTCCCACCGTGGGCAGTGAGAGCGTTTTGCGTGATTCATCTCCTGTGTCCCCGTTGAACCCGCTGTCCTCGCTGCCCCCGGCGCCGCCTCTTCCACCCCTGCCCACCGGGCCCGGCCGGCTCTGGAACCGCAACTTCCGGCTCTTCTTCGTCGCCAGGACCGCGGCGCTCTTCGGTGACGGAATGATCCCGGTGGCGCTCACCGCGGGACTGCTGGGGGCCGGCCGTCCCCACTCCTCGGTGGGGTACGCGCTGGCGGCCTGGATGGGTCCGCTGGCACTGTTCGTCCTGTTCGGCGGCGTACTGGCCGACCGGTTCACCCCGCGCCGCATGATGATCATCGCCGACACGCTGAGGCTGATCGGCGCCTCGGCGCTCGCGGTTTCCTTCGCGACCGGAAACCCCCCACTGTGGGCGGTGTACGCGCTGAGCGCGGTGGCCGGTGTGGGGGCCGCGCTCTTCCAGCCGGGGGTCGCCTCGACCGTGCCCCGGGTGGCCTCGGACGTGCAGCGCGCCAATGCGGTGCTGCGCGTATCCGAGGCGCTGATGACCATGGCGGGCCCGGCGTTCGCGGGTGTCCTCGTCGGCCTGGCGAGCGCCGGCGCGGTCTACGCGGCGAACGCGTCGACGTTCCTGGTCTCCGGCGTTTGCCTCTTCCTGCTCCGGCTGGCCCCGGCCCCGTCGGACGACGCGCAGCGCGGCACGTTCGTCGCGGAACTGGTGGACGGATGGCGCGAGTTCAGGGCACGCAGCTGGCTGTGGGGGGTCATCGCGATCTGGACGGTGTACGGATTCACGGTGCTCGGCCCGATGCTTCCGCTGACCGCCGTCGAGGTCACCGAGGCGCACGGCTCGGCTACGTACGGCGCGATGATGGCGGTGAACGGCGCGGGCAGTGTCGTCGGCGGCCTGCTCGCCCTGCGGCTGCGGCCCCGCCGTCCGCTGGCGGTGGGCGCCGTGGCGCTGACGGGGGTGTGCGTCAATCTGCTGGCGCTGGGGCTCGGGCTGCCCGTGTTCGCGCTGGGGACCGGTCAGTTCATCGCCGGCGCGGCGTTCGCGTTCTGGCTGGTGATGTGGTCGACGACCGTCCAGACGCAGGTGCCGCCGGAGGCGCTGAACCGGCTGCACGCGTACGACGTGGCCGGGTCCCTGCTGATGCTGGCGGCGGGCCGGGCGCTGGCGGGCCCGGTCGCGGACGTGGTCGGCGCACCGGAGGTGCTGCTGGCCGGGGCGGTGATCAACATGCTGGCGGTGGGCGTGCTGCTGGCGGCCCGGCCGATCCGGCGGCTGGAGCGGATCAGGTGAGCCCGCGCGACCGGAGCGCGCGCTCTGCTCGGGCGCGGGCCGTGGGGGGTAGGAGAGGCCGAAGTGCGCGCCGGGCGCGGGCCGTGGCGGTGGGGGCGGCCGCGGTGACGGTCGCGGCCGGGCTCGGTGTCCGTACCGCCGGCGACGGCGCTGCCGCCAAGTACGCGGGAGACGCGCTCTATACGGTACTGATCTGCGCCCTCGTCGCGCTGTGCGCGCCCCGCGCCCGGCCGGTCACCGTGGCCGCCACCGGTCTTGGGATCAGCTGGGCGGTCGAGCTGCTCCAGCTGACCGGGGTGCCGGCGGACCTGTCCCGGCAGAGCGCGGTGGCCCGGCTGGTGCTGGGCTCGACCTTCAACGCGCCCGATCTGTTCTGGTACGCGGTGGGCGCGGCGGGTGTCTGGGGTGTGCTGACCGCAGCGGCTACTTCCCGCCGGCGCGAGCCCGTTCCTCGGACTTCTGCATCTCGATGACCTGGAGGACGTGCGCGCTCGTCTGCCGGCGCACGCTGCCTCCGACGAGCAGCGCGGCACCGAGCACGGACAGCGGCCCGGACGCGGCGAGGAGGGTGAGCTGCTTGGGCAAGGCGGTGACCCGCACGCAGTTCGACACCGTGCGGTAGCAGTACGCGTCCTGCTGGTCCACCAGCACGAACGCCAGCCAGATCCACAACGCGCAGGCGGCGAGCAGCAGGACGACGCCCCACCCCTGCATCAGCGCGGACCGGTGGTGGAAGTTCTGGCGTGCGACCCACTGCATGAAGTCCCCCGAGGACGTGGACGGAGCGGCACGCGTGCGTGTACGGGCCGCCGGCGAAGGAGAGCGTACGCGGACCGGTCCACGCGCCTGTCCGGACCCCGGTCCACGCGCCTGTCCGTCGCCCGGCTCCGTCGCCCGGCCCCGTGGCCTGATTCCTGCGAACCGTGTCCCTCGGGCCACTCGTGGAGCGGGTGGCCGTGACCGGATGCTTGGCGACGTGACCCAGACAACCGAGAGTTCCGCCCGGGGCATGCGGCGGCGGACCGCCCCCGACGCACAGCACCGGCCGCGCTTCCACCGCGCCTGGATCGTCGCCGCCGTCACCTTCGTGACGATCATCGGCGGCGCCGCGTTCAACTCCCTCCCGGGGCTGCTCATCGACCCGCTCCACACGGAGTTCGACTGGTCGCGCGGCGAGATCGGTCTCGCGGTGTCGATCGACATGGCGCTCTACGGCCTCACCGCGCCGTTCGCCGCGGCGCTGATGGACCGGTTCGGCATCCGCCGGGTCGTGGTCGTCGCGCTGAGCGCGGTCGCCGCCGGGGCACTGGCCAGCGTCTGGATGACGGCGGCCTGGCAGCTGATGATCTACTGGGGGCTGCTCGTCGGCCTCGGCAGCGGTTCGATGGCGATGGCCTTCTCCGCGACGGTCACCAACCGCTGGTTCGTCGCCCGCCGGGGCCTGGTCACGGGCATCCTCACCGCGGCGGGCGCCTCCGGCCAGCTGGTGTTCCTCCCGCTCTGCGCCTGGATCATCGACGCGCACGGCTGGCGCCCGGCCTCGGTGACCGTCGCACTCGCCGCCCTGGTCGTCGTCCCGTTCGTGTGGCTCCTGATGCGCGACCACCCGGCCGATGTGGGCCTGGCCCCGTACGGCGGCACGTACGTGGAGAAGCCCGCACCCGCACGGGGCGCGGCGAGCCGGACCGTACGCATCCTGCTCGACGCCGCCCGCACCGGACCGTTCTGGCTGCTGGCCGGCACCTTCGCGATCTGCGGCGCCTCGACCAACGGCCTGATCCGTACGCACTTCGTGCCCTCGGCGCACGACCACGGCATGCCGATCACCGCCGCCGCCTCGCTGCTCGCGGTCATCGGGATCTTCGACATCATCGGGACGATCTTCTCCGGCTGGCTCACCGACCGCTTCGACGCCCGGCGGCTGCTGGCCGTCTACTACGCGCTGCGCGGGATCTCGCTGCTGTTCCTGCCGATGCTGATGGCGCCGACCGTGCACCCGCCGATGGTCTTCTTCATCGTGTTCTACGGCCTGGACTGGGTCGCCACGGTCCCGCCGACCCTGGCCCTGTGCCGCGAGCAGTACGGCGAGGACAGCGCGATCGTCTTCGGCTGGGTCCTCGCCTCCCACCAGGTGGGTGCCGCCCTGGTGGCTTTCCTGGGCGGAGTGGCGCGCGATGCGTTCGGCTCGTACGACATGGTCTGGTACGCGTCCGGGGCGCTGTGCGCGACGGCCGCGCTGATGGCACTGGTGATCCGGCGGGTCCGCGAGCCGGCGGACGCCGTCGTCCGGTGAGCGGGGCGGCCCAGGCGCAGGACGCTCACCGGCTGAAGTGGCCGAACGCCCCTTGGTGGAACAACAGCGGCCCGCTCCCGCCCTCGTCCGCAGCCGCCCCAAGTGCCTCCACCCGGCCGACCACGATCAGATGGTCGCCGCCGGTGTGGACGGCCTGGATGCGGCAGTCGACCCAGGCGGGCACGGACTCCAGCAGCGGGGACCCGGTCGCGGGGGCGGGGGTGTGGGCCACTCCGGCGAACTTGTCGGCCCCGCTGACCGCGAACGACCGGCACAACGCGCCCTGTTCGGCCCCCAGGATGTTGACGCAGAAGGCCCCGGCCCGGGCGATGCGCGGCCAGGTCGTCGACGTGCGGGCGACCATGAACGCGACCAGCGGCGGGTCCAGCGAGAGCGAGGCGAACGACTGGCAGGCGAAACCCGCCGGACCGGCCGGGTCGTCCGGGTCGTGCGCGGTGACGACGGTGACCCCACTGGCGAAGTGCCCGAGCACCCGGCGGAATTCGCCCGGATCGACGGGCAGCCGCTCGTCGTCGGTGACGGCCCGCAGATCCGGACGCGGCAGCGGATCGACCGTCGCCGGGGCGACGGCCGTCGCGGCGCCGACGGACCTGAGGTAGCGGACTGCGGTCGCGGCCATTCCTGCGTGTCCCATCACTCTTCGATTAGAGCTGACGGCCTGTCAGATTGGAAGGGGTGCGGACCGTCCCCCGACCTTCGTCAGGGGTCGGCACCGCCGTTCGGCCCGGGCGCCCGGCGTCTTTCACTTCTATGTTCGCTTCCCATGAGGCGACAAGGACGAACGAGGCGAAAAGCAGGGCGGGAGACCGCAGGCGGCACCGGAGCCGGGAGGCCGCTGCTCGCGGTCGGCGTCCTGGGCGTGGGGGCGGGCGCCGTCGTGGGACTCGCGCCCGGGGGATGGGGGACGGCCGATCCGGTGGAAGTGACGGGTGGTGCGTCGGCGTCGGCGTACCACTCGGTGACCGGGTCGGTTGCCGACGGGCCCTCCTGGACCGGCCCACTGCTGGAAGCGGCCACGGACGGGGCACTGCTGGCCCTCGGCCTGCTTCTGGCGTGGACCTGGTGGCGCGCGGTACGCCGTGCGGACACCCGGCTGTCTGCCGGCGCCGTGCTCGTCGGGATCGGCACGGTGCTGGCGTACGCGATCAGCGAGGCCGTGAAGCTGGTGGTGGACGAGGAGCGCCCCTGCCGGGTCCTGCGCCACGGCGCGGCGGTGGTCGCGGAGTGCCCGCAGCCCGGCGACTGGTCCTTCCCGAGCAACCACGCCACCCTGGCGGCCGGTATCGCGGTGGGTCTTGCGATGCTGCGGCCGCGCCTCGCCGCGGTCGCTCTGCCGTTGGCGGGCGCGACAGCGCTCCTGCGGGTCGTGGTGGGGGTGCACTACCCGCACGACGTGCTGGCAGGGGCGGCTCTCGGGGGCGGGGTCACCGCGGCGGCGCTGATTGTGTTCCTGCCGCCGGCCCGGGTGGCGGCGTCAGCGCTCGCGAGGCGGCTCGGCCGACTCCATGGGGGCGACGACGCCGGCCTCATGGGCGACGACCGCCGCGGCGGCACGGTTGTCCACACCCAGTCTGGCGAGGATGGAGCTCACGTGCGCCTTGACCGTCCCCTCCACCAGGTGGAGCCGACGGGCGATCTGCCCGTTGGACAGGCCGCTGCCGAGGAAGGTCAGTACGTCGCGTTCCCGGCCGGTGAGCGAGCGGACCCGTTCCCTGGCGGCAGCGCGGCGTCCGGCCAGCGCACCCGCCCCCGTCGCTGAGAGGTGGGCGACGACCCGCGCCGCGACCTTCGGTGACAGGTAGGCGGCGCCGTCGGCCACCGCGCGTACTCCCGCGATGAGCTCCTCGGGCTCGCCCGACTTGATCAGGAAGCCGGCGGCGCCACCGCCGAGCGCCTGGAGGATGTAGTCGTCCTCACCGAAGGTCGTCAGCATCACCACGCCGGTCCTGTGCACGGTACGCCGGATCTCGGCGGCGGCCTCGATGCCGTTCGTCCCGGGCATCCGGATGTCGAGCACGGCGACGTCGGGGCGGTGCCGGCGCGTCAGCTCCACCGCTTCGTGCCCGTCGGCCGCCTCGGCCACGACATCGATGCCCGGATCGGTGGACAGCACGGAGCGCACGCCCGCGCGGATCATCGGCTCGTCGTCGGCGATGAGGACCCGGATCATGGGCAAGGAACTCCGTTCATGGGGACGGTACATGGGCTCGGTAGCCGGGGTGGGGTTCGCGGTCATTGGACGGTTGACGGCACTGTGCGTTTCACGGGCGTCGTGTGGTTCATGGCGCGAGGACCTCCTTGGACATCAGCCGTCCGGCCCGGAAGCAGAGCCGGTACGTGTCCCCGGACCGGTCGTCGAAGCGGTCCGCCGTCATCGCGTAGTACGCGCAGGTGATGCCGGCCCCCTCCGGTTCCCCGGCCGCCGCTCGCCGCGTGGTCTCGCGGTCGGGCAGTTGCGACGAGTCCCGGTCCTGGCCCACCCGTAGCCGGGCATAGTCGCCCGGGTCCAGGACGGACTGCCGGGCCGAGCGGATGTCCCAGCCCATCAGCGCGGCACTCAGCACCGCCCATACTGTCAGGGGCAGCACGACCGCGACGGCCAGTGTCCGGCGGACCCGGCTCCGGGCGTTTCGGTGCTCGGTGGGCAATGCGGCGGCGGGCACGGCCGGGGACGGTGACGGGAGGCGGACGGACGGCGGGTGCACGGGCCGGCGGTGCGGTATCAGTGCGGCGACCGCGAAGCCGCCTTCGTGCGGACCGTACGAGAACGAGCCGCCCGCCTGCCGCACCCGTTCGTCCAGCCCGATGAGTCCCCGCCCGGTGCCCGGAACATCCCCGGGGCGCTGCTGTACGGGCGCGTTCTCCACCCGGACCGTCGTCTTCCCGGCGGCGTGGGCCAGCAGCACGTCCACCCGGGCCCCGGGCGCGTGCTTGGCGGCGTTGGTCAGCGACTCCTGGACGACTCGGTGGGCGGCTCGCGCGGCCGAGGGCGGCATCTCCCCGGCGTCGCCCTCGATGCGCAGGCTGACCGGGAGGCCGGCCGCCGCGGCCTCCTCGACCAGCCGGGGAATGCCGTCACCGGGCGCCTGCGGAGGTCCGTCGTCCACCTCCTCGCGCAGCAGGCCGATCACCTCGCCGAGCCGCTCCACCGAAGCGGCCGCCCGCGCCCGGATTTCGCCGGCCGCCGCCCGATGCGACTCGTCGAGCCCCGGTGCGAGCTTGAGTGCGCCCGCCGAGAGGGCGATGAGACTGAGGTCGTGACCGAGGAGATCGTGCATGTCCTGGGCGATGCGGGCCCGTTCGCGGGACCGCGCCTGCTCGGCGACCAGCCGTTGTTCACGCTCCAGCCGGCCCGCCCGCTCCCAGCCCGCCCGGACGAGCTCCTGGTACTGACGCCAGAAACGCCCCACGAACCACGGAAGCATCCCGGCAGCCACCACCACCGCGACGAACCGACCCGCCATCAACAGCCAGGACGGCACCAGGGCCACTGCCACCACCCCGCCGGCCACCACAGAGACCAGCACGAGGGCCGTGGGCCCGGTCCTTCCGGGCTCCCGGCCGGCGAGGAACGCCGCCACCGACGCGGGCAGGGCCCACCACACGCTGACGGTGCTCAGCACGACACAGGCCGTCGCGGCGACGGTCGCAAGGCTCTCCGGTGCGGCGGCCCGCCGGGCCGCCCCACTGATCCTGTTCATCGCTCTGTCCACCCGCACGACCGTACGCAGCCGGGGGAGGAGCCGACACTGCCGAAAGTCGGATTCCCCGGCACTTCGCCGCCCGCCGGTGCGACGACACGTGGTTTTCCCACGGCTACTCTGAGTCGTCAGGGATCGATTGGGCGGGAGGAGGCGCGATGACCAGTGCGCCCGACTACGGCCAGGGCATCGACTCCGAACGTGCCCTGAAGTTCGCCGTGCAGCGGTTCCGCGGGGACCGGGTCCAGATCATCGAGGGGATCATCGAGCCGGTGTCACCGACCTGGGACCACGAACGTGCAGCCCGAGTGGTTCGTCGGCAGATCGAGGGTCGCGTCGATGAACTGGGGTGTGTCGAAGGTTCCGGAAACCTGGACCTGCCCGGTTCTTCGAACTGGTACGTCCCGGACATCGCAGTGGGCCCCGAGGCGCTTGCCAAAGGCGGCGGGGCGCTGCTCCCCGACCAGACACTCCTCGTCGTGGAAGTCACGTCCGAGTCGGACGCGGAGACCGACCGTGTCGTGAAGCGCCGCCGGTACGCCGAGTACCGGGCGCCGCTGTATCTCCTCGTCGACCGGATCGAGGGCAGCGTGACGCTGTTCTCCGAGCCGGGGCACCTGGGCTACACCCGGGTGGACGGCCCGCACCCCTTCGGGGCGGTTCTGCGGCTGCCGGATCCGTTCGGCCTGGACCTGGACACGAGCGGGCTGTCACCCGCGTGAACGACGCTCCGGGGCGGTACGCCTAGATTCCCCGGTACTTCGCCGCCCGCCGTTCCACGAAGCTCGCCACGCCCTCGTTGGCGTCCTGCGTCGTCATGTTGATCTCCTGGGCCATGGCCTCGGCGGCGAACGCCGTGGTCCGGTCGGAGTCCAGTGAGGCGTTGACCAGCTGCTTGGTCAGGGCGATCGAGCGAGTGGGCCCCTCGGCCAGCCGCTGGGCCCAGGCCCGCGCCGTCGCCGGCAGTTCCTCGTCCGGGACGGTCCGGTTGACCAGGCCCAGGCGTTCCGCGTCCGGTGCCGGGAGCGAGTCGCCGAAGAACATCAGCTCCTTGGCGCGCTGCGGTCCGATCAGCCGGGGCAGCAGGTACGCGCCACCGCCGTCCGGTACGAGGCCGCGGCGCACGAACACCTCGATGAACTTGGCGGATTCGGCGGCCAGGACCAGATCGCAGGCGAACGCCAGATGGGCGCCGATACCGGCCGCCGTGCCGTTGACCGCGGCGATGACCGGCTTCTCGCAGTCGAGGACCGCGGCTATCAGGCGCTGGGCGCCGAGCCGGATCATGCGGGCGACATCGCCTGGAACCCGGTCGCCGGTCGCCGGGGCGCCGCGCAGATCGGCGCCGGCGCAGAAGCCGCGGCCGGTGGCGGTCAGGACGACGGCCCGGATCCCGGGGTCGGCGGAGGCCTCGGCGAGCAGCGCGATGATGCGTTCGCGCTGGTCCCAGGTAACGGCGTTCATCGCCTCGGGGCGGTTGAGGGTGATCCACGAGACGCCGTTGTCAGTGGTGTGGAGTATCAATGATTCAGGCGCCCCGGAGGGGGTGTTGCGAGCGGTGTCTTCGGGGGAGGACGGCATGAAGCAGCTCCTGGGCAGGTGGCGGTGGTGGAGGGGCGTGATGGCGGGTCGGCGGGGCGGCCGGTCAGCGGCAGACGGCGAGCGCGTCCAGCGCCACCGCGCCCTGTCCGCGGCCCAGCACCATCAGCGGGTTGATGTCCAGCTCGCAGAGGTCGTCGCCCAGTTCGAGCGCCATCCGCTGCACCCGCAGCACCACTTCGACGAGCGCGTCCACGTCCACCGGCGGGCCGCCGCGCACCCCTTCCAGCAGGGCCCGGCCGCGCAGCTCGCCGAGCATCGCGCGCGCCTGGTCCTCGCCGAAGGGCGGCACCCGCACCGCCGCGTCGTGCAGTACCTCGACCAGTACGCCACCGAGCCCGACGGTCACGGTCGGGCCGAACAGGGCGTCCTGCGTGACGCCGACCATCATCTCGACGCCCCGCTCGACCATCTGGCAGACCAGGATCCCGTCCAGCTCGATGTCCTCGTAGCGTGCGATGTCGGTCAGTTCCCGATAGGCGTCCCGCACCTGGCTCGCCGAGGTCAGGCCGACCTTGACCAGGCCGAGCTCGGTCTTGTGGGCGAGCCTGGCGCCGGATGCCTTCATGACGACGGGGTAGCCGACCAGGCCCGCCGCCCGGACGGCAGCCGCTGCGCTGGTCACCAACTGCTCTCGGGGCACCCGGATTCCGTACGCCCGCAGCAGCTGCTTCGCCGCGTGCTCGCTCAGCTGGTGGCCCGGGCGCATCAGTGCCTGCGCCTTGCGGAACGAGGGCGACGGCGTGCGCGGTGCCTCGTCGAAGGGGGAGCGGTAGGACGCGACGAACCGGTGGTGGTCCAGATAGGCCTTCACGGCGGTGATGCAGTTGCCGAAGGTGCGGAAGGTGGCGACGCGGGACGAGCCGAGCAGCGTCGTGCGGTAGGCCTCCTCCGTGCCGACCGGCGAACCCCACACCACGCACACCAGCTTGTCCGTGGCCTCCGCCGCGTCCACCAGGTCCTGTGCGAGCTTGTCGCTCATCGGCGGGAAGGGGCCGGTGATCGGACAGATGAGCACCCCGACCCCGGGGTCGGCGAGAATCGCGTCGATGATCTTCCGGCCGCGCCAGTCGCCGACCGGGTGCCCGCCGTTGTCGACGGGGTTCGCCACGTTCAGGTAGCCGGGTATCCAGGTGTGCAGCTCGGCCTGCTTCTCCTCGGACAGGACCGGGATCTCCAGGCCGGCCGCCGTCGCCAGGTCCGAGAAGTGCGCGCCCGTGCCGCCCGAGATCGAATACACCACGACCCCGTCGGCCAGTGGTTTGCGCGCTCGTGCCAGGAGGGCGGCGGTGTCCTGGAGTTCGTCGAGACCGTTCACCCGGATCACGCCGAACTGCCGCATCGCCGCGTCGACGACCTGGTCGGCGCCGGTCAGCTTGCCGGTGTGTGACGCGGCCATCCTGGCCCCCGTCTCGGTCCGCCCGACCTTGACCGCCACCACCGGGACGCCGGCCCGTGCGGCCCGGTCGGCGGCGAGCAGGAAGGAGCGTCCGTCCTTGAGCCCCTCCACGTAGCAGGCGATGGCGCCGACCTCGGGGCGCTGGGAGAAGTACGAGATGAAGTCGGAGGTCTCCAGATCCGCCTCGTTGCCCGTGGGCGCCCAGTGCGAGAGCCGCACGCCCAGCTCCTGAAGGGTGTAGACGGGGCGCCCCTGGTGGCCGGACTGGGTGATCAGCGCGATTGCCGGCCCGTCCAGATCGTCGCGGAACTTCTCGAAGGCGTTGAGGTTGGTGTTCGGCCCGAGCAGCCGCAGCCCCGACCGCTCCACCGCGGCGGCCAGCCGGGCCTGCGCGGCGGCGCCCTCCGCCCCGGTCTCCGCGAAACCGGACGCGAAGGCGACGGCGAATTTCACCTTGGCCTGCGCGAGTTCCTCGATCACCGGGAGCGGGTCGCCGACCAGCAGTACCGCCAGGTCCACCTGTTCCGGCAGTTCGGCGACGGAAGGAGAGCACGCCCGCCCGAAGACGGACTCCCGCGTGGGGTGCACCGGATACAGCCGCGCCCCGACCCGCTCGGCCCAGGCGATCAGCTGCCGGGTGATCCCGGTGTTGGGCCTGCCGTCGGTGTCGGATGCGCCGATGACCGCCACGGACTCCGGCCGGAAGAACCGGTCCAGATCCGGCACGGTCGCGTGCAGCGGGCGGCCGCTGACGTCGAGATCGCCTTCCGCCGCGGCGGCCGCCATGCTGTGGACGGCGGCGTGCGGCTCCTCGCCGCAGGCCACCACCCTGGCGCGGAAGTCGGTGGTGAGGGTGCCGTGAGTCGATCCAAGCATCGTTCCGCCCACTCCTGCTCGAAGGTCCTCGGCGCTCGTCCTGCCCGCCCGGCGTCATTAGCTGACGCCGTGTCAGGTTACTGAACTGACGGCCCGTCAGGAATGGGTGTGCAGGCAAAGGCTGAGAGTGGGCCTTCCGCCCGGCCCCCCGACGGGCTCTTCGACAGGCTCCTCCACGGGCCGCGGCGCCCACTCCGGGACTGTCGGCGACCGCTCGGGGCCTGCCCCGGTATCCGCCGGGGCCTGCCCCGGTAACCGCTTCGAGCCTGCCCCGGTGATCCCTCATGGCCTGCCGGCTGAACACGCAATGCCCGTCCGGCGGCCGTTTCCGGCCTGCCCGGGCGGCCGTTTCCGGGCCTGCCCGGCAATCGCTCCGGGTCTGTCCCGGCGATCCCCGGGCCCGGTCGGCGATCCTCCGAGATTGCCCGGCGATCCCCGGGCCCGGTCGGCGATTCCTCTGAGGCTGCCCGGCAACTACTCCGAGCCCGCCTGGTGGCCTCTCCGGGCGTGTCCGGCAACCACTTCAAGCCCGCCCGGCGATTGAGGGCGGAGCAGCACTCCGGGATACCCGGGCCCAGGGGTGAGCAGTACCCCGGGGCGACTGGCCCCGAGGCGTCGGCCCCAGGCATCGGAACCCCGAGACGCCCCGGCCCCGCGACCCCGCGGTCCCGGCTCCGCACCGGTCAGCCGGTGCGGGCCAGCTTCTTGGCGATCTTCTGCGCGTCCAGGGCGAGTTCACGGAGCATGCCGCTGATCGGGTTGGTGAACCCGGTGAAGTACAGGCCCGGGGCCTGCTTCGGGGTGCGGCCGCCGTGCACCACCGGCCGGCCCCGGCCGTCCAGCACGCCGAGGTGGCCGACCAGCCCCTCCAGCGAACGCAGATAGCCGGTCGCGGCGATCACGGTGTCCGGGGTGACGCGGGTTCCGTCGGTCAGTACCACCGTGTCCTTGTCGAACGACTCGACGGCCGCCACCGGCTCCACCCGGCCGTTCTTCACCGCGTCGAGCAGTCCCACGTCCTGGATGGGGATGGCGCCTTCCTTGACCCGGGAGTACAGGCCGCTCTCCGGGCGGGGCAGCCCCTGTTCGGTGAGGTCGGGCATGGTCGCGCGGGCCATCAGTCCCGCGGCCCGGTCGACCAGCGGGACCGGCAGCCGGCGCACCAGGATGCCGGTGCCCTGGGCGGGCCAGCCCGCCGTGGAGCGACGCAGGATGTGCGGAACGGTCCGCACCGCGAGCCGCACGCGCGAGGCCCCGCCCTCCACCAGGTCGACGGCGATCTCGGCCCCCGTGTTGCCGATGCCCACGACCAGCACGTCCTTGCCCGCGTAGGGGGCCGGGCTGCGGTAGTCGGCGGCGTGCAGCAGCTCGCCGGTGAAGGTGTCGCGCCCGGACCAGTCCGGGATGCGCGGGGTGTGGTTGAAGCCGGTGGCCACGACCACCGCCCGCCCGGTCAGCTCACGGCCGCCGGTCGCGGTCAGCCGCCATCCGGTGCCGTCCGGCGCCCGGTCGATGCGGGAGACCTCGACACCCGTCACCACTTCCAGCTCGTGGTGCTGGGCGTACTTCTCCAGGTAGCGCACCACGTTGTCGCGGGACACCCAGCGGCCGAACCGGCGCGGCATGGCCAGCCCCGGGAGGGCGGACCAGCGCCGGGTGGTGTGCAGGTGCAGCCGGTCGTAATGACGCCGCCAGGACGCGCCGACGTCCGTGGACTTCTCCAGGACGACGGCGCGTTGGCCCTGGGCGCGCAGGGCCGCCGCGGCGGCGAGGCCGCCCGGACCGCCGCCGACGACGTAGACGGGCCGGTCCTCGGTGAGGTCGGTGGGGGACGGGGCGGTGCTACCGGCGGTAGGTGTGCTGTCGGACATGCTTCGGAGCGTAATCGCGCGACTCCTTGATGGGTCTCGGTCAAGACCGGAATCGATTGCGAATTGATCACGGGTGCGCACTCATGTGCGACCCCTTGCGCAGCCCGCCGCCATCAGGTGAACTGGCACCCGTCAACTGACGTACCGTCAGATTCCGTGAACGGGAGGGCCCCATGCGGACGATCTGGCTCGACGGAGCCGAGTGGCTCGCCGTGCTCCGAATAGGCCTCGGCCTGTGGTGGCTGGAGAGCTGGCGGCACAAGGACAAGAAGGGCTGGTTCGAGCGCGGCACCGGCATCGCCTGGGCCGCGGACGTCGCGGGGAAGCACCGCTGGCCGGCCGTGCGCGGCGGCTTCGAGAAGATCGTCGCGCCGCGCCCGAAGGCGATGGCGTACGTCGTCGTCTACGCGGAACTCGCCCTGGGCCTCGGCCTGGTGACCGGGCTCCTGACTCCGGTGGCGCTGATCGCGGGGCTCCTGCTCAACCTGCTCTACCTGGTGCTGATGATCCACGACTGGGCCGAACAGGGGCAGAACGCGATGATGGCGCTGATCTCACTGGTCGCCCTGTTCGCCATGTCCTGGCAGACCTGGTCCCTCGACCACGCGATCGGACTCTTCCTGTGACGGCCCGAAATCCGGCCCCGGCCCCGACTCCGACCCCGGCCGGCACTCCGCCCCCCACCGTGCCCCCCACTCCGGCTCCCCGCTACGACACCCCGGAGCCCGACACGTTCACCCGCCCCTACTGGGACGCCGCGGCCGAGGGCCATCTGCTGCTGCGCCGGTGCCGGGCCTGTGAGCGGGCCCACCACTACCCGCGCGAGTTCTGCCCGCACTGCTGGAGCGAGGACGTCGACTGGGAACGGGCGAGCGGCCGGGCCACGCTCTACACCTGGTCCGTCGTCCACCGAAACGATCTGCCGCCGTTCGGCACCCGGGTCCCGTACGTCGCGGCTGTCGTCGACCTGGCCGAGGGGCCGCGGATGATGACGGAGGTCGTGGAGTGCGAGGAGTCCGCGCTCGCCATCGGGATGGAGCTGCGGGTGACGTTCCGGCGGGAGGAGGGGCGCGAGGCGGTGGCGGTGTTCGGGCCTGGAGCCCTCTGAGGCCCCGGATGCCGGCCGGCATCCGTACGGTGACACGCTGAGGTTCCTTGATCCGCACAGCCGCGAGGGACCCACTCAATGAACACGGGCAGCTACTACGAGCGCATCGACGCACACCGCTTCAAGCCCACCGCCCACGCGAGCGGCGCGTGGAGCACGGACGAAGTGCACTTCAGCCCGCTCGGCGGCCTCATCGTCCACGCCATCGAGAGCCACCTCGCCGACCGGCCGGGGGCGGCCCTGCTCCTGTCCCGGATCAGCTTCGACATCCTCGGCCGGCTCGCCCTCGACGAGTGCGAGATCCGGGTCGAGACCATCCGGCCCGGGCGGACCATCGAACTCGTCGAAGCCGTCGCGGTCATCGCAGGTCGTCCCGTCGTGCGCGCCAGGGCCTGGTGCCTCGCCTCCGTCGACACCGCCGCCGTCGCCGGAGGCGAGGCCGACAGGCTCACGGATCCCGAGACGCTCGCGCCCTGGGCCATGGCCGCCCTCTGGCCCGGCGGCTACATCGCGTCCATCGACGTCCGCCCGCTCGCGACGCCCCAGCCGGGCCGCACGACCGCCTGGATCTCCACGCCCCTGGACCTCGTCGCGGGCGAGCCCGTCGGCCCGCTCGCGTCCTACATCGCGCTCGTCGACACCGCCAACGGCATTGCCGTACGCGAGTCACCCACGGCCTGGACGTTCCCCAACGTCGACCTGACCCTTCACCTGCACCGCCACCCCGAGGGCCGCTGGACCGGGCTCGACACCACGGTCGTCTTCGGTCCGACCGGCCAGGGCATCACCAGCACGGTCCTGCATGACATCAACGGACCCGTCGGTCACGCCCAGCAGATCCTCACCGTCCGCCCCGCGTAGCGCGCGCGTCCCGTCCACCGGGATCGGGCCCTGCCCGGCCCGGCCGCACGGGATTGGATGGCGGCCGTCGCCGTCACCGCCGTGCAAGGAGCGAACCCATGTCACTCGAAGGACGCGTAGCGATCGTCACCGGTGCGGGCGACGGAATCGGCGCCGCGGTGGCCCGGCGGTTCGCCGCCGAGGGGGCAGGAGTACTGGTCGCGGAACTGAACGAGGAGACCGGCCGCGCCACGGCCGACGCGATCGGCGGCCGGTTCGTGCGTACGGACGTCGGCGACAAGACGCAGGTACTGGCGATGGTCGACGCGGCGGTGCGGGAGTGGGGCCGTGTCGACATCCTGGTCAACAACGCCTGGGGAGCGGGCGATGTCGGCCGGGTCGAGAACAAGACCGACGAGATGCTGGCCCGTGGGCTGGGCGTTGGCTTCTACGGGCCGTTCTGGGCGATGCAGGCAGCGTTCCCGCACATGAAGGAGCGGGGCTGGGGGCGCGTCATCAACATGTGCAGCCTCAACGGCGTGAACGCCCATGTCGGGACACTGGAGTACAACGCCGCCAAGGAGGCCCTGCGCACCCTGACCCGGACCGCCGCCAGGGAGTGGGCCCCGACCGGCGTGGTGGTCAACGCGATCTGCCCGGGGGCGAAGAGCGCGGCCTTCCGCAGGATGATGAGCGACCATCCGGAGCTGGAGGCGCAGTCCGAGGCCATGAACCCCATGGGGCGGATCGGTGATCCCGCCAGGGACATCGCCCCGGTGGCGGCGTTCCTCGCGGGCGAGGGCGCGCGCTACGTCACGGGCAACACGCTCTTCGTCGACGGCGGGTCGCACATCAACGGAGTCGCGTGGGCCCCGGACCTGCCGTGACCGGCGTCAGCCGGCTGTGCGATCCGTCGCCTCAGCGCGACAACTGCTTGCGCTGCTTGCGGCGTTCGCGGAGGTTGGGGTGGCGGATGAGCACGCCGCCCGCGCCGCACGACCCCGTGATCCGGAGCACCGGTGTGCCGGGCAGCCGCTCGCCCGTGGTCTTGTCCTTCATGCCGCCGAGCGCGAGATCCAGCCCGTCCGTGTCCGCCTTCCAGCCCGCCGGGATCACGATCTTCACCCCGGCCATCTGCGCGTCCACCTCGACCTCGACTTCGCGCAGCAGGCACTCGGCCTGAGTGAAGTCGAGACGTACGCCGCCCAGGCCGCCGTACGCGAGAATCCGCGGCGGCACCTTCCAGCGTCCCGTCCGCTCGGCGCCGTGGAAGCCGCCCCGCAGGGTCAGCGGTTCACTGTCCGATTCGGGCACGGCAGGACCGAGGTCATCGGTGAGGGGCTCAAGCTCGCCGCGGGTCTTGGCCGCGAGGGCCAGTCCCAGGCGGGTGTCCAGCTCGTCGAGGTCGATACGCCCGTCGGCCGCCGCCTCCCGCAACACTTCCACGACCGCTTCGCGGTCGGCGTCGGAGGCGCGCATACGTCCGGCGGATCGCGCGGGCTCAGCAGTCATGCGGTTGATAATACGGACGCGAGCACGCGAGGACAGTCCTCCCGGCCTCCCGCGCCGGCTACTCCGGCCTCGGTACTGGTGGGCTCAGCTTCGCGCCGAGGGCGTCGCCCGGCTCTCCCCTCTCAAGCACCGCAACTTGAACCTGCTCGGCTGCCACAGCCTCACTGCCTCGACCCCGGCCGTCCATGCACTATGCCCGCTGCGCGACCCGGATGCGCCTGAGTTGGACGAGGACGACGACGGAGCGGAGGACTGAAGGGTGATGATGACTCCGCCAGCCGTTGACGCGCCTGCGACCCTGATCAGGCTGCCGCTGCCGGGGCTTGGGGTGGACCGACCGGTGTCTGCGCTCCATAGTGACTCGCAGTCCAGTCACTATGCTCAGCGTGACATGAGCTAGGCAGGGGGTAGGGATGGCTTCCGATGTTGAGCTGACACTTGCGGCAGGCACAGGGAAGTTTCACCCGGATGATCGGCGCTGGCTACATCAAGTGGCGACACTGCACACCGATCTGCGCGAGGAAGCCGGGGCGGTATCCGTGCGGGATGCTTCGGAGGAAGGTGCGAAGGGTGCGATGGCGGCCGCAACGCTCGTCGTGGGTTCGTCCGGAGCGCTGACTGCTGCGGTGGCGTGCTTCAGAGCATGGCTGGTCCGGGACAAGACAAGGACGTTGACGGTGACGTGGACTGACGACCAGGGCGCCGAACAGACGCTGACGGTCACCGGAAGCAACGTTGACCAAGCGTCATTCCAGGTTCTGACTGAGGGCGTCGGCAGGCGCCTCGGCGGCAGCTGATGCACGCCGACCCGCGCTACCGCGGGTTA
Organism: Streptomyces sp. NPDC058221; assembly: GCF_042882365.1. Lineage (NCBI taxonomy): Bacteria > Bacillati > Actinomycetota > Actinomycetes > Kitasatosporales > Streptomycetaceae > Streptomyces > Streptomyces sp. NPDC058221. The sequence continues at coordinate 19,704 of NZ_JBHVWF010000038.1, forward strand.
CTGATCGGGAACGCCAGCTTCCCCAGCGACCCGCATGCACTTCCTGAGCTGCGCGGACCGCTGGTCGATCTCAAGGAACTCGGGCAGGCACTGACCGATGACAAGGTCGGACTGTTCTCTCCCGGCAACATCCTGTCGCTGCCGGACAAGGAAGTTCATGAGCTGCGGAAAAACCTGGACAAATTCTTCAGCACTGCCATGCGCGAGGACGTGCTGCTGCTGTACTACAGCGGCCATGGCCGGCTCGACGAATACGGCGAGCTGTACCTGTGCGCCAGTGACACCATGCTCGATACCCCTCGTGCCACTGCCTTGAGCGCTGCGGAGATCAACAACATGATCCGCAGTTCAGCCGCCGCGACCGTCGTCATCGTGCTCGACTGCTGCCACAGCGGCGCGTGGAAGGCAGACGTCGACCTCGCCGCTCCAGTGGCAGGCAAGGGCCGGTATGTCCTGACCAGTAACAGATCCACACAGCTCGCACGCGATGCTGAAGCAGAGGGGCAACCCAGCCCATTCACCGAAATGCTCGTGCGCGGCCTGCGACATGCCGAAGCTGCAGGACACCTCACGGTTAGTGAGCTCTACCGGCAAGTGCACCACTGGATGACCGAAGGCAGTCCCCGGCCCCCACAGTTGAGTTTCATCGGGGAAGGCGACATTGCCATCGCCCGCCGAGGGAAGAACCGTCAGAGAAAGCGTCCACATCAGCTCGGGAGTCGGCGATTACTCGCACAACCCCAGGCAGAACAGGATAATAAAAAGCACGCTGTCCAAATCGTTCCCGATGCGGCCACCAAGGAGCCGATAGTCTTCGAGGAGTCATGGACTGGTGATGAGAACCCTCAAGAGTTCAGTCAATACGATGACAGAATCGGGCCGATGGCCATCTGCCTTGTTTTTTCTGGCCTCTTCATATGGGGTTATTTCAGTCTTAGTGGCCTTCTTGCGTGGGTAATGATAGGCCTATTTATTCTGGATATGGCGGCCTTCGCGAATAAGGCTGACGGCTTGTACCCGCGCCGAATGCTGAGACAGAGTATGCGCCCCAGAACACTGCGCATTGACGAAGAGGGTATTACCGCGACCGATGCTTCTGGTCGCCAACATGTCCCATGGTCCATGGTTGCCTCGGTGGTCGTCAAGCACGCCGACACAATAGCCTGGGAACACTATCCGCTCGCACTCCACCTCAATTTGCGCAATCCGGATTCCAGTGCCCCCAGGGTTCTGTACCGCCCGGCCGGATGGCCTACTGGAGTTACTCTTCCGGACGTCTGTCGCGGCCAGATTTGGCTCAAGGCAGACGACTATGTGCCCATCTGCATCTTGGGTCCCATGCCTGAACCTCGCCGAGTAGATATGAAGAACGTGATCGCGATTCACGGAAAAATCTCAGTCCATGCTTATGGGAGCTGGTGACCCTCCTTGCCTTCTGTCGTCAAACGATCGTTTGACGACAGGCAGTCGACGCGTCCAATGAACCTGTGTAATCCGGGAGTCCGAGCGGCGTGAATCCAATCGGGTCCGATGGCGATTGCTGACAGGGTTTGACGACAGGCAGGGGGCAACCCTCCGCAGGGAGGGGCCCCTTGGTGGCGACCCTGGTCTACAGGCGCGTCTCGACGGACCTGCGGTCGGCCGCCCGGCAGGACCTCGTCCTTCAGGATGCCGGGCACCTCCAGCCGTCTCCAACCCCTCCAGCGCCCGAGATTCCGCGAACTGCTCACCTACGCGCCGCCGGGCGACGCCGTGCACATCTCCGAGATGTTCCGCCTCGTGCGCGGGCAATCAGCACATTCTCGATGTCCTCCACCGTGACCGCCTCCCTGCGCATCCACAACTGCGCGTTCTTCGCCATGGACCTCACCGCCCGCCACCCCCGCAACGGCGAGCTGCTGTCCACCGTGAAGTTCATGGCGCAGACCTCGCCGCCGGCGAACTCCAACGCGAGCTGACCTACGACGGACTGCGCGCCGCCGAGGCCAAGGGCACGAAGGGCGGGCGCCGCCCCGCCGTGACGGCCACGAAAACCGCCGACGTACGCACCGCGTACCTGGAAGGCCGCTCCATCGCCGCCCTCGCTCGCGACCACCGGGTCAGCCGCGGCGCGACCCGCACCGCCGAGCTGGAGCCCGCCGAGCGTGCCGCGCCCGACCAGGGGGGCGACCGTACGGCGAGGTCAGGGCTGCCCCCGCGCGTCAGCGCCGTCCCCGCCGTGCACCGCCAACTGCTCGCCCGCTGCCAGCCGCTCGACGGCAGCCAAGGCGTCCCGGCGGTCCCTACCCAGCGCAAGGCCCGCCGCGAATACGAGAACCGAGAGCACACTCGCGCCCCGACCGTGATCGTTCTCACGCGTTTCCCCGCGATTGATCATGGGACGTGTTGGTCTGGGGAGTTGGCTGGCGATTCAGCAGGCAGTCGCGCTGACGGGCACCAGCTCGGTGCTCGTCTTGGGACGGGTGGGCCGCTCCGCGGCGCGGTCGGAGACGAGGGTGGCGATGGCCTGGTGTGTTTCGCCGTAGGTTTCACGGCGGCCGGTGTATCGCTGGAGTGGGCGCCATTGGCGGTGCTCGGCGTTGGCGTGCTCGACGCAGATCCGGCGCGAGGACTGTCGTCGCTTGTGCTCGCGCCAGCCGTACCACTCGGTCACGGGCCCGTCGTCCATGTTCTTCGGTTTCCGGGGTGGGGCGAAGACCTGGGTGGGGAACTCGCCTGCCAGGCCGCGGTAGCCGTCGTCGACCTCGGCGTTTACGCCAAGGTGAAGACGGAGCTGCTCGGCGATGCCTTCGGTACGCATCGCAGTCTGGTCGTGCATCCGGCCGGGCCGCAAGGCGCCGGACCACAGCGTGCGGCCCTGGTGGTCGCTGATCGTGGTGGTCTTGATGGTGTTCTGTTTGCGTTTCCCGGATACGAAGGCTCGCCGGCCCGGACGACCCGCCTGCGGGCGGCGGACCTGGGTTTCCATCCCGTCGATCCGCAGCGTGACATTCTCGGCTTTGGCGTAGGCGAACACGTCGGCCAGCGTGCGCAGGCGCACACCTGGCCGGTCGGAGACGGCGAAACCGCGCCCGGCCAGTAGCTGGAGGAGCTCACCGATCGCCCGTCCGATCGTGGAAGAGCCCACCTCGTAGATCACCCCGAGGGCCTCATGAGTGAGCCCGGTCCGCAGATGCACGAGAGTCACCAGGAGCCGGTCGGTGAAGACCAGGTCGTACTCCGGACCGGCCCCGGACTCCCGTTGGCGGGCCCGGCCACGCCGGTCATGGCGCCCGGACCCGCAGCGGGCTCCCCAGCGCGGAGCAAGTTCGCTGACCAGCGCACCCAGATGCCGGCGGGAGAGACCAGCGAAGGCCGGGTGGGACATGGCCATGCGGCCCTGTTTGATCTGCACGAACAAACAACTCGCGCGGCCTTCTCCGCGTCCCCGTATTCGCGCCCGAGATCAGCGTTGGGCCCAGCCCGATAGCATCGGCGCATGCCCGAGCATCGCCTGGCGCATTCCTCTTCCCGGGCGCCGCTGCCGCCCGGCATGCTGATTCGCGAGCTGGATCTGAGTGATGTCACGGTTGCGGCCACCGTGCACGCGGCGGGCCTGCGTGCCTATGCCGTCGAGGCCGAGCTCATCGGCTTCGACGGCATCCCTGCGCTGTCCGAATCCCTCCAGGACATGACGTCCTTGCCCTTGCGCTGGCTGGGTGCGGTGACCGACGAAGGTACGGTGGCGGCTTTCGTGGCCTGGCAGACCGACAGCGACCGGGCCGTCACCCACATCGACCGGGTCTGCGTGGACCCTGCCTGGTTCCGCCGGGGCCTTGCCTCCTGCCTGCTGGACCACCTGCTCGCCGAGGTGACCGACAGCGGTGAGGTGAGAGTCAGCACCGGAGCGGACAACCAGCCCGCCGTGAAGCTGTACGAAAGGCTCGGCTTCAGACGCGGCGTCGACTTCGAACCCGCACCGGGCCTACGCATGGCCCAGTTCGTACTGCACCGCTGATACCGAGACCACCTACCACCGCACGTCTGGAAGATCCGAAGAGCTCCAATCACCCACCCCAAGATCAATCGTGGGGTAGGCCGTCAGCGCCAACCGCTGTACCGATGTTCCCCGAGGTCGTACTCCTCGGGCATCAGCTGCGCCGTCACCACCCCGTGCAGCAACTCCGCGTCCACGAAGTCCCCCGCCTCGGGCGCCCCACAACGCCAGCTCAGCGGATACGTGTTGCCGTGCGGTGCTGGGATACCCACGTACTGGTCCCGGGTGGCCGGCCCGAAGCACTTCGTACCGGGCGGCCAGTCGAAGTCCTGGCTCGCGCCGGGAGCGAGCAGGAAGTAGGTCCATCGCGCCCCCGCGATCTCCCGCACGACCGGCCCCGGATCGCCGTCGGTGAGCGTGGCCAGATGGTGCAGCACCGCTTCGCCGCGTACGCCGCGCAGCCGGATCGCGTCGAAGTGGATTCCGGACAGGTGGAGTTGGAGCCCCGACGAGGGAACCCATTCGGGGAGTTTCTTCTGCGTCATGGCTACGAGCATTCCGGCGGTTGCGTAGCGTGACCAGGAGGACACGGTCCACATCGGTGAGGTGTGGGGAACGGCGGTGGCGGCTGTGGGGACGAGTAGCGAGACCACGCACGGGCGGCGGCTGGTGGGGGAGCTGATCCGCATCCACCGGGTGCGGGCGGGACTGACGCAGAAGGAAGCGGCGGAACGGCTGCTGATCTCGGAGTCGCTGATGGGGGCGGTCGAACGGGCGGAACGCATCCCCTCGCGCGACCTGCTGATCGATGCCGATGAGGTGTTCGGAGCGGGCGGGGCGCTGAGGGCGTGCTGCGAGTTGGTGGACGAGGAGAAGTACTCGCCGAAGTTCCTGGACTGGGCAAAGCTGGAGCGAACCGCGCGGGTCATCAGCGCGTACGAGACGATGCTGATCCCCGGCCTGCTCCAGACGGAGGCGTACGCGTACGCGCTGCACCGGTCACGCGTACCGGCGTACTCCGAGGCCGAGATCGTCCGGCACGTCGAAGCGAGGCTGGAACGGCAAGCGGTGCTGGCGCGCACGCCTCCGCCGCGTATCGGGTACGTCATCGAGGAATCGGTCCTGGACCGGACGCTCGGCGGGCCCGAGGTACTGAAGGAGCAACTGCGGCACGTACTCGACTGTGTGGAGCGGTTCAACCACCTGACGGTGCAGGTGATGCCGTCGGCGCAGCATACGCATGCGGGGATGATGGGGCCCATGCAGCTGATGTCCACGGCGGAAGGCCGCACTCTGCTGTACGTGGAGGGTCAGGGCGGCGATAGGTTGATCTCGAAGCCGGAGCAGGTGGGCGATCTGTTCGACCTCTTCGGCATCCTGCGGGCTCAGGCGCTCAACCCCTGGAGGTCCGCTGAGGTCATCGAGACGAAGGTGAGGCAACTGTGAGCCACAGGCCCGTACTGACCTGGTTCAAGTCCAGCTACAGCGGCAACGAGGGCGGGGCCTGCATCGAAGTCGCCTACGACTGGCGCAAGTCCAGTTACAGCAACAACGAGGGCGGCGCCTGCGTCGAGGTCGCCACCTGCCCGCACACCGTCCACGTCCGCGACTCCAAGGTCACCGACGGCCCGACCTTCGCGGTCGCCCCCGCCGCCTGGACCGCGTTCCTGGGGCACGCGGCGAACGGCTGACACGTCGAGCCGGTAGGGCGCCGAGGCACGCGGGCGCACGGCCTCCGATCACCGCCGCTGCGATGATGGCGGTATGTCTGATGCGGAAGCCAAGGTGCCTGCCTCTTCGCGTGGGTATGCGAAAGGGCGGGCGCGCCGTGAGCAGATCGTGACGACGGCTGCCGAGGTCTACGCGGACGTCGGCTATCACGGCGCCTCCCTGCGGGAGATCGCCAAGCGCGCCGGCCTCAGCCACGTGGGCCTCCACTACTACTTCCCCAGTCGCGAAGCGCTGCTGGCGGCAGTGCTGGAGCGCCGCGACGAGGAGGACACCGCACGGCTCGGACCGAAGGAGTACGCGCCCACGGCGGCGGTGCGGCATCTGGTGGATCTGGCCGATCACAATGCCCGGCATCCGGGGATCGTGGAGTTGTACGTGCGTCTCGCGGCGGAGGCGATCGCCGAGGACCATCCCGCGCACCAGTACTTCACGGATCACTACGGGACGACGCGCGAGTATGTGCACCGTGCGTTGCGGGAGCTGGCGGAGCAGGGGGCGTTGCGGGACGGGGTCGATCCCCGGGTGGCGGCGGCCGGGTTCGTGGCGCTGATGGACGGGTTGCAGGTGCAGTGGCTGACGAGTCCGGATGAGGTGGACATGGCCGGGGTGCTCCGTGCCCACCTGGAGCAGCTCCTCAGGGAGCCTTTGACGTAGCTCCCCGGAGGCCCTTCGACGTAGCTCCGCGGAGGCGTCGCAGCAGCAGGAGGGCGACAGCCGCTGTGGCCACCTCGCCCGCGGCCAGGGCGGTCCAGACACCTGTGGTGCCGAGTCGGCCGAGGGTGGCGATCAGGGGGACCTTGATCAGGAGCAGGCTGCCGATGGAGATGAGGTACGCGGGTGCCGGGCGGCCCAGCGACTGGGCGTAGGCCGCTACCAGGGGGCCGATTCCGGCGACGGTGAGCCCGATCGCGATGACCGGCAGTGCCTGTCCGGCGGTGTTGATGGTGTCGGCGTCGTTGAGGAAGAGGCCGGCCAGGGGTCGGGCCAGTGCGGCGAGGGCGGCGGCGGTGATCAGGCCGTACAGCACGGACGCGAGAAGCGAGTAGGTGCGGGCCTTGAGCGCACGGTCGGGCAGGCCGCGGCCGGTGTTGTAGCCGACGATGGGCTGCAGTCCCTGGCTGATGCCGGTGTGCGGCATCATCACGAAGGTCTGGAGCCGGGCGCACACGGCGTAGGCCGCGAGTGCGGTGGCCGAGCCTGCGGCCGTGAGGGTGGCGTTGACGAGGACGGCCAGGAGTGTGACACCGGTACCGGCCAGGAACGAGGGCAGGCCGACGCCCAGCAGTGCTCGCAGCGTCGGGCCGTGGGGCAGCAGGTCCCGTGCGGCGATGCGGTAGGGGCGGCGCCTCTGTACGAAGAAGAACCAGAGGCTCATCGCCGCGGACACGGCCTGGCCGCCGACGGTGCCGAGCGCGGCGCCCCGTACCCCCATGTCGAATCCGAAGATGAGCAGCGGGTCCAGGGTGATCTGTACGGCGACGGGCACGAGCCACAGCAGGGTCGAGAACCCCATGCGGCCCTCGGCCCGCACCAGGCTGGAGAAGCCGGTGGACACCAGGGCCCCGCACAGCAGCACCACGGCGTAGGGGCGGGCGGTCGCGCCCAGTTCGCCGGTGGCGCCGAGCAGGGTGAGCAGCGGGTCCAGGAAGGCCAGGCCGAGTGCGGTGGTGGCTGCGGCGCAGGCCCAGAACAGGGCGAAGGAGTTGCCCGCCGCGCGGGCGGCGGCCCGGTGGTCTCCCGTGCCCAGGGCGCGGGAGATCAGGGAGGCGCCGCCCGCGCCGACGGTGGTGGACACCGCGCCGAGGAGCAGCAGGAGCGGGGCGACCAGGTTGACCGCGGCCATGGCGGTGTCGCCCACGCCCCGGCCGACGAACCAGGCGTTGGTGAGGGCGTAGACGCCGTACACGCCGACCGCGGCGGTGGTCTGGGTGCAGGCGTGCCACAGCAGCCGGCCCACCGGCTCGGTGCCGAGCCGGGTCGTGTGGTCCGTGACGGCCCCCGGTGCCTGCGAGGAGGTCACTTGCGGGTGCGGCCGAGCAGTGCCATGGCCTCGTCGAGGCGGGGGCGGGCCCAGTCGTACTGCTTGGTGTCGGTGTGCCCGCGGTACACGGTTTCGATGACCATGATCAGTACCAGGTAGAGGCAGTAGAGGCGGCGGCGTGTCTGCTCGGTCCCGGTCAGCTCGCCGTGACCGTAGCCGCGCATGAAGGGTGCCGGGTCGCCGAAGGCGGCGGGCATCTGAGTGCCGGTGAAACCGGCCTCCATCAAGGGGTCGCCGTAGAAGGCGCGTTCGTGATCGATGACGCAGACGATCCTGCCGTCGCGGACCATGACGTTGCTTGCCCACAGGTCCCACTCCACCAGGCGGGCTTCGGTGACCTCGTCGAGGCTGTCGGCGTGTGCGGCCACGGCCGCGCGCACGGTGTCGTACTCCCAGCCGATGTCGACGCCGCGACGCTCGCCGTCGACGAGCACGTTCTCGGTCATGGTGGTGAACGCCTGCCGCCAGGTGGCATGGCCGGGCCCGGCCAGCGGGCCGAAGCGCTCACCGCGGACGGAGTTGATCTCCCGGTTGGCCGCGCCGAGCTGCTCCATCAGGGCATCCCGCTCGGTCGCGGGCAGCGTCTCGGCGATGATGCCGAGGTTGTCGGCGTCGATGTACGGCATGAAGAAGTAGTCGGCGTCGCACAGTTCGCGACTCCGGTCGGCGAAGTGGACGGCGGGGACGGGCACGGTGGTACGTGTCCTCAGCAGGTCCAGCGTGGCCAGTTCGATCGACATGGCGCCGTGCTCGTAGGTCATCACCTCCACCGCGGGCGGCGGGGCGATCTTCAGGACGACCTCGGCGCCGTCGCGCAGGCGGATGCGGTAGGCGACGTTGAACCAGCCGTGCCCCAGTTCACTCGCCCACCCGTCCCCGGCCGGGACCTGCCCGGCTCCGTAGGCGCGCTCGATCATGGCGCGCAGCACCTCGGGAGACTGCCTGTTCTTGGTGATGCTCTCCACTCTCGTTCCCTTCGTCGGCGGCGTGCCGGCCGCACGGCCCTCGGTGAGCGATCACAAATACTTAACACGTGGTAGAAATTCTGCGCCAGGGGGGCGGACGGGTTTCTCCGCACGGTCTGCGCGCCGTGCGACGGGGCCCCTGACCGGATTGCCGCCGCAGCCCCCACGACTTCGAGCCGGGCGCGGGGCGGACGTCCGCCCGGCGTGCCCGGGACCGGCCGGGTGGAGGCAAATGCGGTCGCGTCGGGCGGTGTTGCTCCATAGACTGCCCGCATGGCTGTAGCGGATCTTCAGCGCATCGTGGCCTTTCGCCTGTCCTTCGCCCGACGTCAGGCCGCGGTCGTGACCGAGGTTCCCGGCGGCGCGGTGGTCCTGGACGAGGAGTACGCGGCGTCGTACGAACACAACCAGCTCGTCATCGACGGAACGCCGGATCCTGCCGCGCTCCCCGCACTGGCCGAAAGCGCGCTCGGCCACCTGGATCACCGCCAGATCACCGTGCTCGACGACAGCACGGGTACGGACTGCGCACCCGTCCTCACCGCAGCCGGCTACGCCCATGTGAGCCAACTCGTCATGGCCCGCTACGGCTCCGCAGCGGCACCCGTATCCGTGCCCGCAGCCGGACCGCCCGCACAGTCGGTCGCTTTCGCCGAGCTGCGCCCCGCTCTGTTCAACCAGCTGCGCCGGTGGATGCCGCAGGAGGAGGACGCCGTGGTCGGCCAGCTCGCCGACCGCCGGACGGCCCGGCTCCGCGGCGCTGAGCAGGTTCGATTCCTCGCTGTCCGGGACGAGCACGGGACGGTCGGCGCCTGGGCCGACTTCTACTGCGACGCGGCCCAGGGGATCGCCCAGATCGAGGACGTAGTCACCGCTGACACCCATGTCCGCCGGGGCTACGCGGACACGCTTCTCGCCACGGCCCTCGGCTGCGCGCCGGACAGCGGCCTGGTCTTTCTCCTCGCCGACCCCGATGACTGGCCGCGCACCTGGTACGGCCGCCGTGGCTTCAAGCAGATCGGCCGCGTCCACGTATTCACCCGCACTCAGGGCACGTAGGCGAGGGACAGACAGCATGCTCTCCATGGACTCGGTGGAGCCCGGAGACTTCGCCGTGCGGCGCGCCGGTGATGCGGATGCCGATGCGCTGAGCCGGATCGATCCGATCGCGGCGGACGGCGACGAGGCGCGGTGCGAGAACATCCGCCGGTGGTGTCGGCAGGGCCTCGCGACCGTGGCCGAGGACGCGTCCGGGGCTCTCGGGTACTGCGTGGTGGAGTACACGTTCTTCGAGCAGGGCTTCGTCACCATGCTGATGGTGGCGCCGGCCGCCCGTGGCCGGGGCGTCGGTGCGCGGCTGCTGGCGGACGCTGCGGCAGCCTGCACCGCCCCGAAGCTGTTCACCTCGACGAACGTGTCCAACCAGCCGATGCAGCGCCTGCTGCGGCGAGCGGGATGGACGCCGGCCGGTCTGCTCCACGGACTGGACGAGGGCGACCCGGAGCTGTTCTACCTCTGCCCGTCGGGGCCGGTCGCCCCGCGCCTGTGACACGGCGGGAGCTGGACCGGTCGCGTCACTGCCCGGAGGTTCCCCGGACCCGGCCGGCCGTGGCGAAGTGGTGTTCCGTGGGCTTCAGCACCTCGTAGAAGTAGCCGAAGTACTCCGTTTCCGCCGTGCCGGTGAGCACCGCCAGCAAAAAGGCGAGGCATCCCGTCGCGTGGGGCTCCCAGAGCGGGCCCCGTCCCTCGTTGTAGAGCACGGTCCACTCGTCGGGGTGCTGACCCGGCCGTGCCAGCCAGTACAGGAACGCCCCCGAGCCCTCCTCGTACGCCCACGGCACGATGCGCGCACCGGTCTCCAGCAAGCCGTCGGGCTTCTCCTCGCCGGCCTCCCACAGGCCGGCGAGGGTCTCGATCCGTTCCGTGGCCTGCGCGCAAAGGTCCAACTCGGTGTCGGCGGAGCCGGGGACGAGCAGCCAGACCGTCTCGTCGAAGACGCCGGCCCCGTATGTCTCGACCAGCTGTTTGTAGTCGGCAGGCAGCGTCGTACCGAGAGCGCACTCCGCCTGCACCCAGTCCGGTGCGGGTGGCGGGTCGGAGGGCGGCGGGCACAGGCGGACGAGGGCGTCGAGGGCATCGAGGGCGTCGGAGGCGGCCATGGAGGGAGGCTAACCAACATCACCCGGCCCGCTTCCGCGGGCCCGCCCTCACAGCCCCGGCGCCCCCCACACCGGGAACCAGCGGGCCAGGTCCTTCTCCACCCGGAGGTCGTCCCCGAGGGCGGCCCGGACCTGCAGTTCGAGTTCGTTGTCGCGCTTCTCGCCGCTGCCCGGGACCGGGGCGAAGGGGTAGAACGTACCGCGCTTGTAGAGGTAGACCAACGCCAGTGGCCGTTCCCGCTCGTCCCGGAAGCCGATCAGCGAGCAGAGCAGCTGCGGGCCGAAGCCGCCGTCCTGGAGCAGGGTGTTGACCGCGTGCAGGTCGTTGACCAGGGCCGCGCTGTCCTCGGCGGGCTGCCGGGCGAGCAGCCAGGTGTAGCCGTAGGAGTCCCGGCTGAACTCCACGGGGATGCCGCCGCGTGCGGTGTCCGCGTCGAGCAGCTCCCGCACGTCCTGCTGGATACGGGAGAAGGTGGCGCCCTCCACACCCGCGAAGCACACCGAGCCGAGACCGGTCGGGACGAAACCCGTCGCCGCCTGGAGGGTCAGTGCGGCGGACGGGACGGCGAAGAGCTGGTCGAGGTCGGGGCGGACCGGCTTGCTGCGGCCCAGGATGGTGTCGAGCAGGCCCACGGACGTACTCCTCAAGGGGTCGGACATCAAGGCGGCAAGGCCTCAAGGGCTTACGGACGGGACAGGTCGGCGGAGATGCGGGCCAGCTGGTCGAGCCGCTGCTCCAGCGTCGGGTGCGAGGAGAGCAGCTTGCTCAGGCTCTCCTTGGAGGAGAAGGCCGGGACGAAGTAGAAGGCGTTGTACGCCTCCGCCTTCCGCAGGTCCTCCGTCGGGATCCGGGCCATCTGGCCGCTCACTTTGGTGAGGGCCGAGGCGAGGGCGGACGGGCGGCCGGTGAGCAGCGCGGCCGTGCGGTCGGCGGAGAGCTCGCGGTAGCGGGACAGCAGCCGGGTCAGCAGGAAGCTCAGGGCGTAGACCACCGCGCTGATGAGCGGGATCAGCATGATCGCGATGCCGATGGGGTCGTTGCTGCGGCTGTTGCGGGAGAAGCCGCCCCAGAGCGCCACCCGGGTGATGATGCCCGCGAGTACGCCGAGGAACGAGGCGATCGTCATGACGGCGACGTCCCGGTGCGCGACGTGCGACATCTCGTGGGCGAGGACGCCCTCCAGCTCCTCGGGCTCCAGTCTGCGCAGCAGGCCGGTGGTGGCGCAGACGAGGGCGGTCTTCTCGCTGCGGCCGGTGGCGAAGGCGTTCGGTACGTCGCTCTCGGCGATCGCGACCCGCGGTTTGGGCATGTCGGCGAGGGCGCAGATCCGGTCGATGGTGCCGTGCAGTTCCGGCGCCTGCTCGGGTGTCACCTCGCGGGCGCCCATGCTGAAGGCCGCGATGCGGTCGCTGAACCAGAACTGGGCGATGAACATGCCCCCGGTGATGATCAGGATGATCGGCCAGGCTCCACGCAGCACGGCGAGCAGGACGCCGACCAGGACCACGTACAGCAGGCCGATCAGGAACATGGTGGTGACCATGCGTGTGGTCAGGCCGCGGTCGGGGGCGTACCGGCTACGGGTTCGGGTCATGGGTGCCCTCCAGTCCAGTCCTCATCTGTCTCCCATAGTGCTCCTGTGCTGTTGAAATCGGATAAGGGCGGAGCGGAACCGCTGGATATGCGCGGCGGCGGGGCTGGTGCGTGTGGCCGGAACAGGGTCCGGAAGAGCGGTACGGGGCGGCACGGGATTCGGCCGGGGGAATTGGCCGAACAACGCCTAGCCCATCTAGGTGCCTGAGGCATCTAGTGGTGAGTGATCGGCAGGACGCCCCCATCGCATTGCGAGGTCCTCCATGGCAGAGACCGAGACCGTCACCTTTCCGCAGAACCGCACCTGCCCCTACCACCCGCCCACGGGATATCCGAGTGAGAGCCGGGGACAGCAGCCGGTGACTCCCGTCCGGTTCTTCAACGGCCGTACGGCGTGGCTGGTGACCGGGCACGCCGAAGCACGGTCCCTGCTGGTGGATCCGAGGCTTTCGTCGGACCGGGAGAACCCCGCGTTCCCGTTCTTCGCCCGGCGGCAGGCCGAGATCACCCAGCGGCGGGTGGAGCTGATCGGCGTCGACGATCCGGAGCACAACACGCAGCGCCGGATGCTGATCCCGAGCTTCACGGTCAAGCGGACGGTGGCCCTGCGCCCGCAGATCCGGGCGACCGTGGACAGCCTGCTCGACGCGATGGTCGAGCAGGGGCCGCCGGCGGATCTGGTCAACGCCTTCGCGCTGCCGGTGCCCTCCATGGTCATCTGCGCGCTGCTCGGGGTGCCGTACACGGACCACGAGTTCTTCGAGGCGCAGTCGCGCAAGCTGCTGCGCGGCCCGGAGGCCTCCGACGTCGAGGCGGCGCGCGACGAGCTCGACGCGTACTTCCGGGTACTGATCGGGCAGAAGCGGCGCGACCCCGGGGACGGGCTGCTCGACGAGCTGATCGCCAAGCAGCTGGAGACCGGTGCGACGGACGTCGAGGAGCTGGTGCGGCTGGCCGAGATCCTGCTCGTGGCGGGCCATGAGACGACCGCGAACATGATCTCGCTCGGCACCTTCACCCTTCTCCAGCATCCGGAGCAGCTGGCCGTGCTCCGCGAGGCCGGCGGGGACTCCGGCAGCGGGATGCCCGCCGCGGTGGAGGAGCTGCTGCGCTTCCTGTCCATCGCGGACGGTCTCTCGCGGGTGGCCGTCGAGGACATCGAGGTCGGCGGGGTGACTGTCCGGGCGGGAGACGGCGTCGTGCTGTCCACGGCGGTGATCAACCGGGACGAGGCCGTGTACCCGGCGCCGGACGAGCTGGACCTCGGCCGCAGCGCGCGCAATCACGTCGCTTTCGGGTTCGGAATCCATCAGTGCCTCGGCCAGAATCTGGCCCGGGCCGAATTGGAGATCGCGCTGCCCGCTCTCTTCGACCGGCTTCCCGGTCTGCGGCTTGCGGTGCCCGCCGAGGAAGTCCCGTTCAAACCGGGGGACACGATCCAGGGGCTCCTGGAACTGCCCGTGACGTGGTGACGGAAAATCGACCAGGGAAATCGGGAAAGAGGTCTTGCTGAGATGCGGATCGATATCGACAAGGACGTGTGTATCGGCGCGGGGCAGTGTGCGCTTGCCGCGCCGGAGGTATTCACCCAGGACGACGACGGGTTCAGTGAACTGCTGCCCGAATCCGGTGATGCCGTCGGCGGCCCGATGGTCGGTGTGGCGGCCCGTGCCTGCCCGGTGCAGGCGATCACCGTGAACTGAGCGGTCCGCCGGGGGAGTGCCCCGGTGATCGCGGTCCCGCGCCCTGCCCCGCCCGGCGCGGGCCCGCGCCTCTGCCCCGCCCCCTATCCGGGCGGGGCAGAGGGCGCCGCCGGCCGCTCAGGGCCAGAGCAGCTCCCGCTCCCAGGCCCCGGCGGCCCCTTCGTCCCCGGCGCCCCGGCGGTACCGCAGCCGGATGTGCCGCCGCCGGGCGTCGCCCTGGAAGAACTCGATCTCGCGCGGCTCGACGACGTACCGCGTCCAGCTCGGCGCCTGCGCGTCCGGTTCCTGCCGGGCCCGCTGCCAGGCGGCGTCCGAGGCCCGGTCGAGCTCTCCCGTCGAGCCCAGCACCTCGCTCTGCCGCCCCACCAGCGCGGAGGCCAGCGCCCCGGTGGAGCGGGCGTGCAGATCGGCCAGGCTCTCGGCGGCCGAGCACGCGGTGACCGGCCCCCGTACCCGTACCTGCCGCCCCTGCGCGGGCCAGTAGAAGCCGAGCGCGCCGTGCGGACGCCCGGTGAGCTGGCGGCCCTTCGCGCTGCCGGAGTGCGTGGCGAAGTGCCAGCCGCGCTCGTCCGCGTCGTGCAGCATCAGCGTCCGGACATCGGGCAGCCCCTGAGCGTCGGCCGTGGCCAGGGTCATGGTGTGCGGCTCGGCCTGCCCGGCGGCGACCGCCTCGGCGAACCAGGAGTGGAAGAGGGGGAGCGGGGTCTGCGGCGCGGCGGCCGGATCGAAGGCGGGCAGCTCGATGTCCCACACACGCTGGGCGTGGAGCAGGTCACGGAAGGCGCGCTGCGCGGGGGAAGCGGATGCATCGGTCATGCGGCCATTGCACCTCATGGGCCGGTGGCGAACGGTGTAGCACGATGAGACACGAGGCGCTACGCTGAAGAGATGAAGACCATCACGCAGCGCGAGTTCCGGAACCGGTCCGCGGATGTCATGAACGCTGTGGAGGAGGGCGAGATCTTCCACATCACCCGTAACGGGATAGAGGTCGCGGAGCTCCGGCCGCTCACGCGGAAGCGGAGGCTCGGCGCCGAGGAGCTGGTGGCCCGGCACCGGCGGCTTCCCCGCGTGGACGGTGCGCTGATGCGTCAGGAGGCGGACGAGCTCTTCGGCGGCGAGGACCGGGCCGGGGACGACGACCCGTGGGAGCGTACGCGTGGCTGAGCGCTACCGTGTGGGCGTGCTCGACACCTGCACGTACATCGACCTCGATCTGCTGAGTGCCGAGGATCTCCCTGCCTTTCCGGCGCTCACTGCCGTGACCATGGCCGAGCTGCAGCAAGGTGTGGCGATGGCCGGGGACCCGGCCGGGAGGGCGGCGCGGATGGAGAAGCTGGGCGCTGCCGTGGCCGACTTCGAACCGCTGCCCTTCGACGGGGATGCCGTTGCCCGATACGGGAGTCTGGTGTCCCTTGTCATCGCCGCAGGCCGCAACCCCCGCCCCCGGCGCATGGACCTGATGATCGCCTCCATCGCCTCGGTCAGGGGGTTGCCGCTCTTCACTCGGAACGCGGACGACTTCAAGGGGCTGGAGGGCGCTCTCACCGTCGTCGCCGTCTGAGGCGGCCGTCGCCGCCGGAATACGCGGTCACGCCGCCCCGCCCCCTCACCCCCGCCCCCTCACCCCCGCCCCAGCACCACCGTCCCCGACGAGCAGAACCAGCCGCCCGTCCCCGACGCCACCGCCAGCTCCGGCAGCCGGCCCCCCGCCCTGCGCACCTGGCGTTCCCCGGCCTCGCCGCGCAGCTGGCGTACCGCCTCCACCAGCAGGAACAGTCCGCGCATCCCGGGGTGGCAGGCGGACAGGCCGCCGCCGTCCGTGTTGACCGGGAGTTCTCCGGACAGTCCCGTGCGGCCCTTCTCGACGAACGCGCCGCCCTCGCCCTTCGCGCAGAAGCCCAGGTCCTCCAGCGTCACCAGCGTCATATAGGTGAAGGCGTCGTAGATCTCGGCCAGGTCGATGTCGGCCGGCCGCACCCCCGCCCGCTCGAAGGCGAGGCGGCCCGAGACGGCGGCGGGGGAGACCGTGAAGTCGTCCCACTCGGACATCGTGGAGTGCGAGACGTGTTCGCCGGTACCGAGGATCCAGACCGGGTCCTTCGCCGTGTCCGGCACGTACTCCTCGGCCGCCAGCAGCACCGCGCAGCCGCCGTCGCTGCGGATGCAGCAGTGCAGCTTGGTGAACGGGTCGGCGATCATCGGCCCCGACAGCACCTCGTCCACCGTCACCGGGTCGCGGAACATCGCGTCCGGGTTGGCCGCCGCGTTGGCGCGTGCCTGCACCGCCACCTCGGCCAGCTGCTCCAGGGTGGTGCCGTACTCGTGCATGTGGCGGCGGGCGGCCATCGCGTACTTGGCGATCAGCGAGTGCCCGTACGGCACCTCGAACTGGAGCGGTCCGCGGGCCCCGAAGGAGAGGTTGGACGTGCGGCGGCCCGCCTTGATGTCCGCCCGTGCCGTCGACCCGTACACCAGCAGTACCGCGTTGGCGTGGCCCGCCGCGATGGCGTCCGCCGCGTGGGCCGCCATCACCTCCCAGGTCGAACCGCCGACCGCGGTGGAGTCCACCCAGGTGGGTTTCAGGCCCAGGTATTCGGCGACCTCGACCGGGGCGAGTGTGCCGAGCCCGGCGGAGGCGAAGCCGTCGACGACCGACCGGTCGAGCCCCGAGTCGGCGAGCGCCCGGCGGGCGGCCTGGGCGTGCAGGGCGTACGGCGTGGCCGTGTCGACGCGTCCGCAGTCGGCGAGGGATATGCCGACGACAGCGACCTTGCGGTGGGAAGAGGGCATGAATCTGACGGTACATCAGATTCGGGGAGGCGAACCGGCTTGCCCGACCGGGATCTTGCGAGGCCCGTCACGGTGCGCGACTCTGGGCATCTCGCGGAATCACCCCTAGCATGACGGATCGTCAGATCGGAGGCCGTCGGCCTCCGAGGGGAAGGAGTCCGACGATGGATGCCGCCTTCACCGCGGAACAGGACGAGATCCGCCGCACCGTGCGCGAACTGCTGGCCAGACACAGCGGCCCCGACGACGTCAGGAAAGCCGTGGATACGCAGGACGGCTACGACGCCGAGCTGTGGCGCCGGCTCTCCGAGGACGCCGGGCTGCCGGGACTCGCCCTACCGAAGGAGTACGGAGGCGCCGGCCGCGGCCCCGTCGAGCTCGCCGTCGTCTGCGAGGAGACGGGCCGCGCGCTGCTGCCGTCCCCGCTGCTCGCCACCGCTGTACTCGCGGCGCCCCTGATCCTCGCCCTCGGCACGAAGGCGCAGCGCGCCGCCCTGCTGCCACCCGTCGCGGCGGGCGGGCTCACCGCGGCGCTGGCCGTCCCCGGCGGCTCGCTCCCCACCGCCCTCGGCCTCACCGGCGACCTGACCGGCGGCAGCTGGGCGGGCGGTGGCCGGGCGGGCGGCGTACAGGCCCGGCAGGCCGGTGACGGCGGGGCGTGGCGGCTGTACGGGGAGGCGGTCCAGGTGCTGGACGGGCACCGGGCCGGACTGCTCCTGGTGGCCGCGCACGCAGGCGGCTTCCCGCGCAGCCGCACCCTGCTGTTCCTGGTCCGGACGGACGGGCCGCAACCGCCCGCCGGACTCGTCCGCACCCGCCAGCCCTCGCTCGACAGGACCCGGCCGCTCGCCCGCATCCAGCTGCGCGACACCGAGGCCGAGCTCCTCGGCGCCGATGCCACCGTGGACGTCACGGCGGCCCTCGCCGTGGCCGGCCGCACGGCAGCCGCGGCGCTCGCCGCCGAGGCGGTGGGGGCGGCGGCGACCGCGTTGGAGAGGACGGTCGCCCACGTCGGGGAACGTGAGCGGTTCAGCCGCGCAGCCGGCTCCTTCCAGGCCGCGAAGCACCGCCTGGCGGATCTCTACGTACGGGTGCGGTCGGCCCGCTCGGCGGCGTACTACGCGGCCTGGGACCAGGAGGCCGGCGGGCTCGCCCTCGCCCAGGCGCTCGAAGTCCTGCGGGTCACCACGGCCGAGGCCGTGCAGCTGCACGGGGGCACCGGCCTCGGCTGGGAGCGGGACGCACAGCCGTACTCCGAGCGGGCCGCCGCCGACGAGCTGCTCCTGGGTCCCGTCCACCGGCTCCGCGACCACGCGGCCGAGCAGGCCGGACTCTTCGGGCCGGAAGGCCGGGGCGGGGCGGGACCGACCGGGCAGGGACAGTCGGGGCAGGGACCGGCCGGGCAGGGACCGGCCGAACGGGTGGCGGTCTGATGGCGCCCGGCGTCCGCCTCGTCCAGAAGGTCTCCGCCACCCGCACCTTCGCGCGGATCGCGCCCCATCTCGTACCGGCCATGGACCGCACCGTCCACCGGCTCACCCGCGGCCGGGTGCTGCTCAGCGCGCAGATGCTGCCGGGGGTGATCCTGACGGTGCCGGGGGCGCGCAGCGGTCAGCTCCGGACCACCCCACTGGCCTGTATGCCGGAGGGCGGGGAGGGTGACGCGGGCGGCTGGATACTGGTCGGCAGCAACTTCGGCCGTACGGGGCATCCGGCCTGGACCGCGAATCTGCTGGCACATCCGGAGGCGGCCGCCATCAGCTGGAAGGGCCGCGACATCCCGGTACGGGCCCGGCTGCTGGAGGGCGCCGAACGGGCGGTCGTGTGGGAGGCGGCGCTGAGGTTCTGGCCGCCCTACGCGGCGTACCAGGCGCGGATCGACCGGGAGATCCGGCTGTTCCGGCTGGAGCGGCGCGACGGCACGGAGTGAGCGGGGTGCGCACCCACGACTGTGTCCGGGTACGCCGACGGCGGACCACATGCGTGGTCCGCCGTCGGTGAGACAGGACCTGGGGCGCCCGGGATCACCGCGCGTCACCCAGTACGGGAATCCGGCGCGGGCGCTACTTCGTCGGCTTCTTGCCGGTGATGCCCAGATGTACCAACAGTGCGAGGTTCGGCCTGAGTTCGGCCTGCTTCACGCCCCAGGTGGTGAAGCCCTTCTGGTGCGAGGCGACCGCGGCCAGCATCGCCACCAGGGAGCCGGCCATCGCCGCCGGGCTGACGTCCTTGTCCACCTTGCCCTTGGCCTGCAGCTCCTTCACCGAATCCGTAAGGGAGTTGGTGACGGAGTTGAGGATCTTCATACGGATCTTGTAGAACCGCTTGTCGCCCTCGGCCGCGCCGAGGTCGACCACGCGCAGGATCGCGTCGTTGCGCCGCCAGAAGTCGAGGAAGCCCTCGACCAGTTCTTCGGCGGTCTGCCAGCCCGACTTGCCGACCCAGGAGCGCCCGGCGACCAGTTCGGTCAGGCCGGCACCCTCCTTGGCCATTTCTTCGGCGATCTCGAGGACGGCGCCCTCGACGTCGGGGAAGTACTGATAGAAGGTCGCGGGTGAAGTCCCCGCCTTCCGGGCGACGTCGATGACTTTGACGTCCCGGTACGGCGAGGAGCTGAGCATCTCGCTGAGGCAGTCGAGCAGCTTCTGCCGCGTCGCCTGTCCGCGTCGACCGGCCACGCGGCCGTCGACGGTGCGTACTTGTCCTGTCATGCCGTCAGCTTACCGACGGGTGATCGGAGCGCGATTCGGCCGACTGCAAATGGGGAGTGCCGCAGGCGTGGTGGGGGGAGTGCGGGGATATCCGGTGAAGTGCGCCGCGGTGCCGCGCATGGTTGCCCACAGTCTGATTAGTGTTATCAACAGCCTGTGGATAACTTCCGTGGATAACT
Organism: Streptomyces sp. NPDC058221; assembly: GCF_042882365.1. Taxonomy (NCBI): domain Bacteria; kingdom Bacillati; phylum Actinomycetota; class Actinomycetes; order Kitasatosporales; family Streptomycetaceae; genus Streptomyces; species Streptomyces sp. NPDC058221. Next base: position 39,556 of record NZ_JBHVWF010000038.1, read on the forward strand.
TTCCGTGACGGTGCCGTTCAAGGTGCCGCTCGGGAGCTCGATGTCGAAAATGCGTTCGAGCCGGAGGGGTTGGGGCGCGCAGGCCCGGCCACACGGCTACGTTGGGTGTGACGAGCGTCACCACGACGGAAGGATCCGGGCCCATGGCCGCATTCGCGCAGTCCGCGCCGTGCTGGGTGGATGTGCAGCTCCCCGACCTGGAAGCGGGCAAGCGCTTCTACGGTGAGCTCTTCGGCTGGACCTTCCGGGCGGGTGACGGGCCCTACGCGGACGCCCTCAGCAAGGGGGCCCTGGTCGCCGCGCTCGCCGCCAAGCAGGACGGCCGGATGCCGACCGCCTGGGGCGTCTACTTCGCCACCGACGACATCAGCGCATCCGTCGCCCGGATCCGGGAGGCGGGCGGCCAGGTGATCACCGAGCCGGTCCGGTCCGGCCGGTCCGGGGTGCTCGCCCAGGCCGCCGACCCGGGCGGTGCGGTCTTCGGCCTCTGGCAGGCGGGCGAGCGCAAGGGCTTCCAGAAGCAGAACGAGCCGGGATCCTTCTGCTGGACCGAGGTCTACACCCGGCAGAAGGAGCGCGTCGACCCCTTCTACGAACAGGTCTTCGGCTTCCGCTCCACCGATCCGGACGAGGCCGGGGCGGGCGCTCCGGGGACCGACGAGGCGGGCGTCGACTTCCGGATGTGGTCGCCGGCCGGTACGGAACCCGGGCCGGACACCGCGGTCGGCGGGCGCAGCGTCATCACCGACGCGTTCCCCGCCGTGATGCCCAGCTACTTCCTCAACTACTTCGCCGTGGCGGACTGCGACGCGTCTGCCGACGCGACCGTCCGGCTCGGCGGCCGGGTCTCCGCACCGCCCTTCGACATCCCCTACGGGCGGATGGCGGTCCTCCAGGACGACCAGGGCGCCGTGTTCGCCGTACTTCAGCCACCGGTGTCCTGATACGGCCCGGAGTGAGCCATGACACCCGGATCTGCCCCCGGGTTCGCAACCGGGGCCTCGGCCAGGAACAATCAGGGTGCGCACCGCCGGGTGGTGCCCAGGGGTGAGACGCTGCACAGGGCGGGTTTTTCGCGGGCCTCTGTCGACTGAGGTCCGTACGGGGAGGTGGCAGGCAAGTGGAGCAGCTGACGCAGCACGACCCGAGGCGGATCGGCCCGTTCGAGGTGCTGGGACGGCTCGGGGCCGGCGGCATGGGGCTGGTCTATCTCGCCCGCTCGGCGTCGGGCCGACGGGTGGCGATCAAGACGGTGCGCACGGAGCTGGCCGAGGACCAGCTGTTCCGGGTCCGCTTCACGCGTGAGGTGGAGGCCGCCCGCGCGGTCAGCGGTTTCTACACGGCCGCCGTGGTCGACGCCGATCCGCGCGCCGCGGTGCCCTGGCTCGCCACCGCCTATGTGCCGGCGCCCTCGCTCGAGGAGATAGTGAACGAGTGCGGGCCGATGCCGACCCAGGCCGTGCGCTGGCTGGCGGCGGGCATCGCCGAGGCCCTGCAGTCCATCCACGGGGCCAAGCTCGTGCACCGCGACATGAAGCCGTCGAACGTGCTCGTCGTCGAGGACGGCCCGCGGGTGATCGACTTCGGGATCGCGTCCGGTGTCTCCAACACCCGGCTCACCATGACGAACGTCGCCGTGGGCACGCCGGCGTACATGTCGCCGGAGCAGGCGCGTGACTCGCGCAGTGTCACGGGCGCCAGCGACATCTTCTCGCTCGGCTCGACGCTCGTCTTCGCCGCGACCGGCCATGCGCCGTTCCACGGGGCCAACCCGGTCGAGACGGTCTTCATGCTGCTGCGCGAGGGCCCCGACGTCACCGGTCTGCCGGACGATCTGCGGCCGCTGATCGAGTCCTGTATGCAGATGGAGGCGTCGCGCCGGCCCACCCCCGCCGAGCTGCAGTCCCAGCTCGCCCCGCATCTCTTCGCCTCCGGCGGCGACGACAGCGGTACGGCGTCGGCCTGGCTGCCGACCGTCGCCACCGAGATGATCGAGCAGCGCCGCGGCGGTGGCCGCGCGGTCGCTCCGCCGCCGGCGTCGCCCGCGCCGGTGCCGGCGCCCGTGCCGCCGCCCCCGGTCGATCCGCCCGGCTCCGACGGGGACACCGGCTGGCGGAGCGGTGCGGACCTGCGCTCGTCGGTCTCCCCGCCCGTTCCGCCCGCCCCGCCGGTTCCGTCCCCGGAGGCGCCCGACGCGGGTGGCCCGGTGCGGCTCTCCGGTGCGCAGGTGCCGATCGGTCCCGGTCCGCTCGCCCAGGACGTACGCGCCTCCGCGGCCGTCGCCGAGGCCGCTCCGGCGACCGGCTGGGTGCGCCCGCCCGCCGGGATGAACGGCGCGGGGCCGGCCGCCCCGGCCCCCGTCCCCGCCCCGGCGCACGCGCCCGACAGCGCGCCCTCCGCTCCGGACCGCTGGCGGCCGTGGCGGTTCCGGATGTCGAACGACGTGTGGGGCACGCCGGTCGTCGTCGGCGACCTGTTGTACGTCACGTCCTTCGAGGTGCATGCGCTGGACACCGGCAACGGGCGGCGCCAGTTCAAGACCCGTGACGTGGCCTGGGCGATGGCCGTGGACGGCGGCCGCATCCACGCCTCCGACGGCCCGTCGCTCTACGCCCTGGACGCGGTCTCCGGCGCCGAGCGGTGGCGGCTGCAGACCGATGCGTGGGTGTACTCGCTCAGGGCCGACCGCGGCACGGTCGTCACCGGCACCCGGGGCGGCGGCGTCCAGGCGTGGGAGGCGTCCAGCGGGGAGAAGCTCTGGGAGACCACCGGCGCGCAGACGGACTTCGAGACCTCGGAGGCCGGTCCGGCGGTCCACGACGGCACGGTCTACCTCTGGCAGGACGCCCGGCTGCGGGCCGTCGACGCCCGTACGGGCATCGAGCGCTGGTCGTACCCGGTCGGCGACGCGGCCTCGTGCGGCGGTGTGCCGGTCCGGGTGACCCCGGCGCCGGACGGCTATGTGTACGTCTCGGCGGGAACCCGGGTTCTCGCGGTGGACATCGCCTCCGGGCGGGTGCGCTGGCACTTCGAGTCGCCGGCGGTCTTCCTGTCGCCGCCCGCGTTCGCGCCCGGCCCGGCGGTCACCGGCGGCGGGGTGTATCTCGCGGACTACCTCGGCACGGTGTACGCCCTGGACGCCTCGACCGGCAAGGACCGCTGGCGCATCGCCACGGAGTCCCGGCAGTCGGTCGAACCGGTGCTGGTGGCGACGGGGAACGTCCATGTCGGCAGCGGCAGTGCGCTGTACACGCTGGACGCGGTGACCGGAACTCCGAAGTGGCGCTTCGCCGCGGGCGGTGACGTGGTGGGCGCGCCGGTCGTCGCCGACGGCCGGGTCCACTTCGGCTCCGCGGACCACGTGCTGTACACCCTGGACGCGGCGGGCGGCCAGCTTCGCTGGAAGCTCGCCACGGGCGGGGAGATCACGGGGTCGCCGGTGGCGCAGGGCGGGGTGGTGTACGCGTGCAGCAAGGACCGCTGCGTGTACGCGCTGGACGCCCGGAAGGGCACCGGCACAGGCAACCGCCCCCGCGCGTAGGACCCGTCCCCAACGTGTGCGGCCATCCTCCAGCCTGTCCGGCGTTTGAGGACGGAACCGGTGGTGTGGTGGGCGGCTACCCCCCAGCCTGTCCGGCGTTTGAGGACGGAACCGGTGATGTGGTGGGCGGCTACCCTCCAGCCTGTCCGGCGTTTGAGGACGGAACCGGTGATGTGGTGGGCGGTGCGGAGGGGTGCGGGTTGCGTCCGGTGGCCGCTTTGTCCTCAATCGCCGGACGGGCTTGAGTGGGTGGCCGCTTCGTCCTCAATCGCCGGAAGGACCGGAAGGGCCGGAAGGGCTGGAAGGGCCGGAAGGGCTGGAAGGGCCGGACAGGCTGAAAGGGCCGGACGGGCTGGAGTGGGTGGCCGCTTCGTGACGGGCTCACGAGGTAGGCCGGTCGTCCGGGCCCGGGGCCGGGCCCACGTACGGGTCGGCCTCCGGCTCCGGCCACGGACTCGTCTGCACCGACGGCCCCGGCTCCCGAGTCGGCGGCCACGTGTCCGGCGAAGCCGACCCCGGCGCCGCATACGGCTCCGCCGGCCGCGAACGCCGCTTCCGCCGCCCCGACATCAGCACCGCCCCCAGAAGCAGCAGCACCCCGCCGCCCAGCGCGCCCGCCACCCCCTCCTGCAGCCCGTGGCCGTCGCCCGTGACCGTGAGGCTGCCGGCGGCCTGGCCCTGGCGGACCATCCACAGCACCGTGAAGCCGAGCACCACCACACCGGCCAGGGCCACCAGCAGCCGGGACCGCAGCAGCACGCCGACGACCGTCACGGCCGCGGCGAAGAGAAAGGGCAGCAGGATCGAAGCGAACACACCGGGATGCGCCCCGGTGACCCCCGTGAAGAGGTCGCCGATCCGGTAATGCCGCCCGAGGCGGCCGTCGTACCAGTCACGGAAGGGGCTCAGTACGGCGGCCGCCGCTCCGGCGAGAGCGACGATCGAGCCGAGGACGTCACGGATCATCTCCGCCTCCTGCGGGGGCGGCGTGCGAGGCGTCACCGGCCGGCGACACCTACCGGCACCGCTCTCGTCTCGACGCTACGCCGGGGGAATGACCCCCGCCACCAGGCGACGCACGGGCGGACCGGCAGACCATGACGAGATCGTGACAGGGCCATGACCGGGCCGCCGGTCGGTACGGGCCATGCTGTGCGCTACGGTGTCGCGCGGCCGTCCGTCGGCGGCACGTACACAGACAAAAACAGGGGGGCGGCATCGATGATGCGGCAGCACATGAAACTCACGGTGGTCCTGGTCGCGGTGGTCCTCGCGCTCACGGGCTTCTCCAGCTCCAGCCACGGCAGCAAGAGCAAGAGCCGCAAGTCCAGCAGCAGCAGCGGCGGCGGGTGCTCCAACTCCAAGAAGAGCAACGGCTCCTACCACCGCACCAATCGCAACTACGGCTCGTCCAGCGGCTCCACCTCCGGCTCCAACTCCAGCAGGTCGACCCCGAGCGCCACCGCGACGAGCGCTCCCCGGGCGTACGTATTCCGCTGCGCGACGCCCGCGAAGGGCGCGAGTAAGGCCGTCACCACCTCCACGGTGCGGCTCACCGCGAGCGCGTCCGGCAGCCACACGTACGAGGTGAACGTGAGCTTCCTCGACGCGATGGGCACTGCCGTCGACACCGGTGTGGCGACCGTGCAGGCGAACGGCGGCCAGACGAAGACCGTCTCCGTCCCGATGGTCACGCCCAGCCAGGTCTACCGGGTGAAGAAGTGCTCGGTCACCGCCACGCTCAACTACTGACGGACGACGCCCCGGCGCTCACCGCAGCCGGAATCCGGCACCACCGGCCCCCCTGCCCCGCCCCTCGAACAGCTCGGCCTGCCGCTCCGGCGGCAGATTGCCGAGCCCGATCAGGTGCGGGGCATGGGCCAGTGCCTGCGCTCTCGCCGCCTCCTTCGCGGACCAGACCGCCCGTACCGTCCCCTGCACCGCCCCGGTCGGGTACGAGGCGATGACCTCCGCCGCCCGCAGCGCCGCCGCCACCGCGCCGCCGGCCGCGGTGACCTCGCTGACCAGCCCGGTCTCGTACGCCCGGCGGGCCGTGAGCCGTTCGGCCGTCCCCATCAGGGACATCCGGGCGACCTCACCGAACGGCATCCGCTGCGCCATCGAGATCGCCTCGTACGCGCTGACCATGCCGTACGTGGTGTGCGGGTCGAAGAACGTCGCCTCTTCGGAGGCGATGACGAACTCCGACTCGCCCAGCAGGTAGAACGCCCCGCCGCAGGCCATCCCCTCCACGGCCGCGATCACCGGCTTCCACAGGTCGTTCGCCTTCGGCCCGATCGCGATCAGCGGATCGTCGATCGTGTAAGGGGAGGGAGGCTGCGGGACCTCCACGCCCCGGTCGATCCCGGTACAGAACGCCCGGCCGCCCGCGCCGGTCACGACGACGGCCCGCACCTCCTCGTCGTACCGGAACGCCCGCCAGGCCGCGGCCAGTTCGGCAGCCGTGGCGAGGTCGATCGCGTTGTGCCGGTCCGGCCGGTCCAGGGTGAGCAGTGCGACCCCGGTCTCCTTGTCCCGCTCTGTGCGCAGCACCATCGCCCCTCACCGCTCCAGCAGCCAGCGGACCAGGTTCACCTCGGGGGAGACGGGGCAGAAGACCGCCTTCACCCCTGCCCCGATCCGCAGCCGGCCCGGGTCCACCGAGTTCAGCGGCGCGTCGGGCCCGCTCACCACATTGCCGACCAGCCGGATCTCCGGGGCGTCGGCCAGTTCGACCACCACGGCGTTGTACGGCGCCTGCGCCGCGTAGGCCGGCAGCAGCGGCGGATGCGGCAGCACGTACGACCAGATGCGGCCACGCCCGCTCATCACCCGCCACTCGCTCTCGAAGGACTGGCAGTGCGGGCAGCACGGCCGGGGCGGGAAGCGGAGCCGTCCGCAGTCCGGGGCGGCGCACGCCTGGACGCGCAGTTCACCGCGGGCCGCGTACTCCCAGAAGGGTGCGCCGTCCTCGTCCACGACGGGCAGCAGCAGTCCATCCATCTCGAATCGCTCCTCAATTCCTCAGCAGTACGGCGGATGTGGGGACGCCCTCGCCGGCGGTCACCAGGCAGGTCGAGGCGTCCGGGACCTGGGCGGTGGAGGTGCCGCGCAGCTGCTTCACGCCCTCGTTGATGAGGTTGAAGCCGTGCACGTACCCCTCGCTGAGCCCGCCGCCACCGGTGTTCACCGGCAGCCGCCCGCCGCTCTCCAGCGCACCGCCCTCGGTGAACGCGGCGCCCTCGCCGCGCCCGCAGAATCCGTAGCCCTCCAGGGAGAGCGGGATGAGCGGGGTGAACGCGTCGTAGATCTGGGCCACATCGACGTCGTCAGGGCCGAAGTCGGCCTGCTTCCACAGCTGTCGGGCCGCCGCCCAGGCCGGTCCGGTGAGCGGGTCGTCGTTCCAGTAGTTGACCATCCCGTGGTGCTGGGCGGGCAGGCCCTGGGCGACGGAGTGCAGGTACACCGGCTTCTGCCGGCAGTCGCGGGCCCGCTCGGCGGGGACGATGACGCAGGCCAGCGCCCCGTCCGTCTCCAGGCAGTTGTCGAAGAGGCAGAGCGGTTCGCTGATCCAGCGCGAGGTCATATACATGTCGCGGGTCAGCGGCCGCTCGTACATCACGGCGTCGGGGTTCTGGTTGGCCCGGTTGCGGCAGGCCAGCGCGACGTTGAAGAGATGGTCGCGGGTCGCCCCGTACTCGTGCATGTACCGCCGCGCCAGCATGCCGATCTCGTCGGCGGGCCGCAGCAGCCCGTAGGGCCTGGTCCACTGGGCGGGGGTCGGCAGCTGCACCGCGGTGTTCTTCCAGGGGCGCGGCCCCGACCCCCGTTTCCGCGACCGCCAGGCGACGCCGACACTCGCCTGTCCGGTGGCGACGGCGGAAGCCAGATGCGCGAGGGTCGCGCAGGAACCACCACCCCCGTACCCCACCTTGCTGAAGAAGGTGACATCGCCGGCCCCGATGGCCTTGGCCACCTCGACCTCGTCCGTCTCCTCCATCGTGTACGAGGCGAACGCGTCCACCTCCGACGCGGCGATCCCCGCGTCGTCGAGCGCCGCGACGATGGCCCGGCAGGCCAGGGTCTTCTCCGACTCGGGCAGGTGCTTCGCGAATCGCGTCTGCCCTATCCCGGCTATCGCTGCCTTGTCCTTGAGCGTCGCCACCGCCACCTCCGAAGCCGTCATGACTGCTGACAGCGGCAGAGGCTACAGCTAATCTGACGGATAGTCAGCTACTGCGGTTCCACTGCGGTTCTGTTCGACGGGAGGGCAAGAGATGCGCGGCGACGAGGAATGGTCCACCGTCCCGAACCTGGTGCGGGAGGCGGCGCGCCGGTACGGCGACCGGGAGGCGGTGGTCGAGGGCCGCACCCGCATCACGTACACGGAACTCGGCGAACGCGTGGACCGGGCCGCCGCCGCGTGCATGGCCTCCGGTGTGGAGCCGGGGGACCGGGTGGCGGTCTGGGCGCCCAACACCCTGGACTGGATCGTCTCCGCACTGGGTGCGGTGACGGCCGGCGCGGTGCTCGTCCCGCTCAACACCCGCTTCAAGGGCACGGAGGCGGCGTACGTCCTGGAGCAGAGCCGCGCCAGGCTGCTCTTCGTCACGGGCACCTTCCTCGGCACGTCGTACGTGGCGTCCCTGCGGCGGGCCGCGGCCGGACTTCCGCACCTGGAGAAGGTGGTGGTCCTCGCCGACACCGCACCCGAGGACTACGTGACGTGGAAGGACTTCCTGGCCTCCGGGGAGCGGATATCGACCGGGCAGGTACGCGAACGGGCCGCCGCCACCGCCCCGTCCGACCCCTCCGACATCATCTACACCTCCGGCACCACGGGCAGTCCCAAGGGTGCGGTCATCAGCCATGCCCAGACCCTGCGCTGCTACGAGATCTGGAGCGAGCTGGCCGGCCTGCGCGAGGGCGACCGCTATCTGATCGTGAACCCCTTCTTCCACACCTTCGGTTACAAGGCAGGCGTCATCGCGTGCCTGATGCGGGGGGCGACGATGATCCCGCAGCCGGTCTTCAACGTGGACACGGTCCTCGCGAACATCGCCGCCGAACGCATCTCGGTCCTCCCCGGCCCGCCCACCCTCCACCAGTCGATCCTGGACCACCCGGCCCGCGCCTCCCACGACCTCTCGGCCCTGCGCCTCGTGGTGACGGGCGCGGCGGTCGTCCCCCTCCAGCTGGTCGAACGCCTGCGCACGGAGCTCGGCATCGCCACGGTCCTGACCGCCTACGGCCTCTCCGAGGCGAGCGGCATCGTCACGATGTGCCGCCGCGGCGACCCGGCGGAGGTGATCGCCTCCACCTCGGGCCGCGCGATCCCCGGCACGGAACTCCGGGTCCTGGCCGCCCCGGGCGAACCGGGCGAGATCCTGGTCCGCGGCTTCAACGTGATGCGGGGCTACTTCGAGGACCCGGAGACCACGGCCGCCACGATCACGGCCGACGGCTGGCTGCACACCGGCGACGTGGGCGTCCTCGACGAGGGCGGCAGCCTGCGCATCACCGACCGGATCAAGGACATGTTCATCGTCGGCGGCTTCAACGCCTACCCCGCGGAGATAGAACAGCTCCTGGGCCTGCACCCGGATGTGGCGGACGTCGCGGTCATCGGCATCCCCGACCCCCGCCTCGGCGAGGTCGGCAAGGCGTTCGCGGTACGCCGTCCGGGCGCGACGCTGACCGCCGATGACCTGATCGCCTGGTCGCGGCGGGAGATGGCGAACTACAAGGTGCCGAGGGCGGTGGAGTTCGTGCCGGAGCTCCCGCGCAACGCGAGCGGCAAGGTGGTGAAGGGGGAGCTGCGGGGGCGCGGGAGGGGGTAAGGGCTGTCCGGCCGGTCAGACCTTCTCCGCCACCACGCGGTTATGGCCGGCGGTGAGCAGTCCGATGTCCTCCACGTCGGAGGTCAGGATCGTGACCCGGCCGGGGCGTGCCAGGGCGGTCGCGCAGAGCATCGCGTCGATGGCGTACTTGTGACCGTGCAGCCCGGCGTTCCGGAGGAGTGTCGCCGCGGAGTGGGCGACGGACTGGCTGAGTGGTTCGACCCGCAGGCGGGAGAGCGTCCAGTCGAGCGCGGCGCGGTTGATCCGTGGATGGACCACCTCGACGAGGACCACAGCCGAGGTGATGACGGGAACATCCGCCTCGCGGGCCGCCTCCAGCCACTCCTGGACTTCTCGGCCCCGCAGAACCGCCTGCGCCAGCCCTTCGCTGTCCAGGACCAGGGTCCCGCTCACGCGGCGGTACCCGACTCGGATGCGCTGTTGCCGGTGAGCCTGGTGCGCTTGTCGCTCACAGCACCCGGGTCTGCCGGGCCGTTGATTTTCTCGAAGTCGGTGAGCAGCTCATCGAGGCTGTCGCGTTCGATCTGGCGTTGTGCGGCCCTTTCCAGGTACGCGGAGACGCCGCGCTTGCCGACGCGTTCCCGGATCGCGTGGAGCGTTCCGGCGGTGAGGGTGACGGAGATCCCGCTGCTGGGTCCGTCGCCGAGTGGAAAGTCGGAGCTCTCATCCATCCGACCACTATAGCATTTGCAATGCTATAGTGATGCTTCGGTGAACCACCCGCCCCCGCCCCGCGAGGCCACGTCGATGGCGTACGTGTGGTGACCTCGGACGAGTGGCGCGATCGCGTGGAACGCCCGGACGCGGACATGCAGCGGCCGCGACGGCTCCCCCTCCGCGCCGCCGCGGCCGCTCCCCCTACCCCCGTGCCCCCGGCTCAGCGCGGATCGGCACCGGTCATGTGGCTGTCCATGGGCTTGACCTCGGGCTCACCGGTCATGTGGCTGTCCGTGGGCTTGACCTCGGGCTCGCCCGTCATGTGGCTGTCCGTGGGCTTTATCTCGGGCTCACCGGTCATGTGGCTGTCCGCAGGCTTGGCGGCGGACTTCGGTGTGGGCGTCTGGGCCTTCTTGGCGTCGCTCATGCTGTGAACTCCGTTGATCGATGCATGGTTGGTCGGCAAAGCCCGTCCGGCTGCTCCCCCGTGAACTGCCGGACGGGCTGTTCAGAGCCGTTCACCTTAGTGCGCGGTTCCACTGTCGACTCGCCTGCCCCCCGACGCGACGCATCGACAGATTGAGAATGGCGCGTGGTGATAAACGAACGATGAACGCAGGCTCAGCGACCGTGGGGGGAAACCGGCGCGCCGAGCAGGCCGCGAACGATGGCACCCTCCGGGGCCTTCAGCTGGTCGAAGACCGAAAGCGCCTCCTGCCAGCAGACCTTCGCCCGGTCCGCCTGGCCTATGCCGTTCAATGCCTGGCCCAGTACGGTCAGCACGTTGGCTCGTCGCCACTCGCCGCCGATGTGGAGCAGCACCGTCAGCGCCTGCTCGGAGTACGAGGCGGCCTGGGCCGGCCGCTCAGCCGCGAGGTGCACCTCGGCCAGCCTGAAGAGGGTCATCCCCTCCCACAGCCGTTGGCGGCTGTCCCGGAAGACGGAGAGCGCCTCGGACAGGCGCACCTCGGCCTCGTCCTGCCGACCCGCTCGGGCCAGCGCGAGCCCAAGGGCGTAGCGACCGTTCGCCAGACGCAGGGTGAGCCCCAGCCGGGCGTAGATGTCGATTCCCTGGCCGGCGAGTTCGACGGCGCTCGCAGTCCGGCCGATGGCCAGACGGACCCGGGACAGATTGCACAGAGCGCTGGCTTCGCCGGCCTGGTTGTTGTCGGTCCGGAAGGCGGTGATGGTCTCCTGGAGAAGAGCCTCTGCCTCGGGGAACCGATTGCGGTAGCCGGCGATGATCCCGAGCTCGTTCGGTGCGTTGCAGTGGGTCCAGACGTCATCGATCGACGATGCGAGAACCATGGCCTGCCGTGCCTCGCTCTCCGCCTGGTCGAATCGGCCCGCGGTGCTGTGCACCTGGGCCAGTGCCGTCCGCGCCCGGGCCTCGGAGCGAGCGTCACCCGTGGTGACCGCGGCATCCCGCACGATGGTGGCGACCGATTCGAACTGACGTGAGTTGGCGCCCGATTCCGCGAGGTCCTTCGAGGCGAGCAGGAGATCCACGGCACGCCGAATGGTGGTGGCGGTGATGCTCTGCTGAACGCAGGCCAGGAGCGGGTTGGCTTCCGAGTACAGCCAGTCGAGAGCTTTGTCGTGGCCGGAGAAGGGCAGTCCGGCGTGTTCGGCACGTTCCAGGTGGTTGACGGTCCGGTCCCCCGGCCGCTCCAGCGCGTACACACCCGCAGCCGTCGCCAGATAGAAGTCCAGCAGCCGCGACAACGCCGACTCCCGCTCCTGCGGCGGCTCCTCGTCCCGCTCCGCGCAGGAACGCGCGTAGAGGCGCACCAGATCGTGGTAGCGGTAGCGGCCCGGGGCCGCCGACTCCAGGAGGGACGTGTCGACCAGGGCCTCCAGGAGATCCTCCGCGGTGTGCAGGTCCAGGTTCAGCAGGGCGGCTGCCGCCGCGAGGGAGATGTCGGGGCCGTCCGCGAGGCCCAGGAGGCGGAAGGCGCGGGCCTGGGCGGGTTCCAGCTGGCCGTAGCCGAGTTCGAAGGTGGCCTTCACCGCGAGGTCGCCCGCCTGGAGCTCGTCCAGGCGGCGGCGTTCGTCGGCGAGCTTGGCGGCCAGGACCGAGACCGTCCAGGTGCGGCGGGAGGCCAGCCGGGAGGCGGCGATGCGGATCGCGAGGGGGAGGAAGCCGCAGGCGGCGACCACGTCCAGGGCCGCCTTGCGTTCGGAGTTGATGCGCTCCTCGCCCACGATGCGGGTGAAGAGCTGGAGGGCCTCCTCCGGCGACATCACGTCCAGGTCGACCAGGTGGGCGCCCGCCAGGTCGACCATCCGGACCCGGCTGGTGACCAGCGCGGCGCAGCCCTCGGTGCCGGGCAGCAGCGGGCGGATCTGGGCCGTGTCGTGGGCGTTGTCCAGGAGGACCAGGATGCGGCGGCCGTCGAGCGTGGAGCGGTAGAGCGCGGCGCGCTCGTCGAGGGAGTCGGGGATCGCCGAGTCCGGTGTGCCCAGGGCGCGCAGGAACGCGCCGAGTACCGTCTCCGGTTCGGCGACGCGCGAGCCCGCGCCCTGGAGGTCGACGTACAGCTGGCCGTCCGGGAAGTGCCTGCGGGCCTGGTGGGCGACGTGCACCGCGAGGGTCGTCTTGCCGACGCCGCCGATGCCCGCGAGGGCGGAGACAGCCATCACGGAGCCCTCGGCGGTCGCGAGCCGGTCGCCCAGCTCGCGGACGAAGGCGGCGCGGCCCGTGAAGTCGGGAACGGTCGCGGGTAGTTGGGCCGGGCGGATCGGTGGGGCGGTCTGGACGGGTTCGTCGACCGGGCGGGCCAGCTCCGTGTCGGCCTGGAGGATGCGCTGCTGGAGCCGGGCCAGTTCGGGGCGCGGGTCGACGCCCAGTTCCTCGGCGAGGAGCCGGCGGGTGTCGGCGTACACCGCGAGGGCCTCGGCCTGCCGGCCGCTGCGGTACAGGGCCACCATCAGGAGTTCGCGCAGCCGTTCGCGCAGCGGGTGCGCGGCGGTGAGCGCGGTCAGTTCGGAGACCGTCTCCGCGTGGCAGCCGACCTCCAGGTCCAGGTCGAGGCGGGTCTCGGTGAGCTGGAGCCGCCACTCCTCCAGCCGGGTGCGCTGGTTCTCGGCGTACGGTCCCGGCACCGAGGCGAGTGCCTCGCCGTCCCACAGGGCGAGCGCCTTGTTCAGCAGCACCCTGGCCCGGCAGCGGTCACCCGCGGCCCGGGCCTTCTCGGCGCCTGCCGCCAGCTCCTCGGCCACCGTCACATCGAGCGCGCCGGGGCCGGTCCACATCGCGTAGCCGCCGGAATCGCTCGCCAGGGTGTCCGGGCCCAGGATCTTGCGGAGCCGGGAGGCGTACGTACGCACGGCGGCCAGCGCCTGCGAGGGCGGGTCCTCGCCCCAGATGGCGTCGATGAGTTCGCCGGCCGTGGCGGTGTGCCCGCCCCGCAGCAGCAGGGCCGTCAGCAGGGCGCGCTGCTGCGGTGAACCGGAGGGCAGCGTCTCGTCGCCCCGCCGGGCCCGCACCGGGCCGAGCACGGAGAAGTGCAGGCCCGCGTCCTGTGCCGGCCGCTGCTCCGGGGCGCGTTGCTCCGGAACACGTACTCGTGGCCCGTCGTCACGGCCCATTGCTGCCTCCTGTCCCACCCTGTGCGCTGCCCGGCACGATCCGCACATGTCCGGATCCCACCGAGGCCATCCGGATTGCTCCATACCGTTGGTATCGCCGTCAACAGTCTGCCTTGTGAAGGGCGGACGCGTCAGCAGTGGGTGACTCTCTGCACGAGCCCTCGACAACGATTGTGGAACGGAGCCTCGCACAGATAGCTGACGGTTCGTCAGATCAGCGCTACCGTGGAACGCATGGAGACCTTCCCGAAGATCATCTCGGTGGACGACCACACGGTGGAGCCCCCTCATGTCTGGCGGGACCGGCTCCCGTCCAAGTACGCCGACTCCGGCCCGCGCATCGTCCGGGCGCCGCTCAAGGAAATGACTTTCATGGGCGGCAAGTTCGCGCCTGTGATGGGTGCGAAGGGTGACGAGGGGCCGATAGGCGACTGGTGGGTGTACGAGGATCTGCACCGACCGCTCACCCGCCTCGACACCTCCGTCGGCTATGACAGGGACGAGATCAAGCTCGAAGTCATCACCTACGAGCAGATGCGCCCCGGTTCGTTCTCGGTGCCCGACCGCCTCGCGGACATGGACATCAACCACGTGCAGTCCGCGCTCTGTTTCCCCACATTCCCCCGCTTCTGTGGCCAGACCTTCACCGAAGCGAAGGACCGCGAACTCGGGCTGCTCGGAGTGCGGGCGTACAACGACTGGATGGTCGACGAGTGGTGCGGCCCCGAGGCGCACGGCCGGCTCATCCCGCTCACCCTCGTCCCGCTCTGGGACGCCCAGCTGGCCGCCGACGAGGTCAGGCGCAACGCCGCCCGCGGAGTGCGCGCGGTCGCGTTCTCCGAAATACCTCCACATCTCGGGCTGCCGTCGATTCATACGGACGAGTGGGATCCGTTCCTGCGGGCCTGCGACGAGACGGGGACGGTGGTCGCCATGCACATCGGCTCGTCCTCGAAGATGCCGTCCACCTCGGCCGACGCCCCGCCCGCCGTGGGCTCCACCATCACCTTCGCCAACTGCTGCTTCTCGATGGTCGACTGGCTGATGAGCGGCAAGTTCGAGCGCTTCCCGAACCTGCGGATCATGTACGCGGAGGGCCAGATCGGCTGGATCCCGTACATCCTGGAACGCGCCGACGTGGTCTGGGAGGAGAACCGCGGCTGGGGCGGAGTCGCGGACAAGGTCCACCGCCCGCCGTCGGAGCTGTTCACCGAGCACGTCTACGGCTGCTTCTTCGACGACGCGTTCGGGCTGAAGAACCTGGACGCGGTCGGCGTCGGGAACGTCCTGTACGAGACGGACTACCCGCACTCCGACTCGACCTGGCCCAAGTCCCGTGAGGTCGGCGAGGAGCAGATGGGGCACCTGGACGCGGACGTGGTGGACCGCATCGTGCGCCGCAACGCCATCGAGCTGCTCGGGCTGACCCCGGACGGGCTGTGGCCGGGGACCGGCGCGGGGGCGTGAGCCGGCGGGTGCCGGAGCCCGTCCGCGCCGGGCGGCCCGTGAACCGGCGGCGGGTGCCGGGGCTGCCCGGGCCGGGCGGGACCTGAACCGGCGGGTGCCGGGGCCGTCGTACGCCGAAGGCCGCGGCACCCCTTTCCGCGTCAGTCCCTGACGACCGGCTCCTGGAGCTCCGTCACCCACTTCTCCTCGTCCGCCGGGCACTCCAGATTGATCTCACGGGCGTATCCCGCCGACCGGTAGCCGGAGGCGTCGATCCAGCGGGCCAGTGCCTGGGCCGTCGGAAGGACGCCGGCCATCGGGCCCCGGTGCACGACGGTCGCCGCTTCGAACGGTGGCAGCTCGACCACCCTGACCCCGCTGTCGCCCACCGGCCCCACCGGCGCGGAGACCGTCACCCCGGCATGGACGAGGATCATTCCGCTCCCGTCCGGGGCCTCCTCGTAGCGTGCGATCCCGGGGCCCGTCGGGGTGACGCCGGCCTCGCCCAGCAGCGTGAACAGCCGCTCGTACATCGGGCGGATCACCGGAGTGATCTCCTCCGGTTCGTACCCGTCGGCCGCGCCGACCAGCTCCGCGACCCGTACCGCGGGAACGCTCTTGACCACCACATCGTCCGCAGACATGTGTCCCTCGCTCTCGATCGACCGGAGCCTCGCCTCGACCTGGGCCAGCCGGGCCGCCGCCGCGGCCATCGCCGCCTCCAGCTCCGACCGCCGCAGCCGCAGCATCCCGCGCAGCTCCTCCGGTCCCACCTCCTCGTCGAGGACGGCCCGCACCTGCTGGAGGGTGAAGCCGAGGTCCTTGAGGGCGATGATCCGGTTGAGCCGGGCGAGCAGGCCGGCACCGTAGTAGCGGTAGCCGGTCGCGGGGTCGGTACGGTCCGGGCGCAGGAGCCCGACCGCGTCGTAATGGCGCAGCATCCGGGCCGACACCCGCCCGTGCCGGGCGAAGTCTCCGATGGTGAACATGATGTCTCCCAGTGCAGGGCCTCACACGGTGTCAAGGTCAAGCACCGCCGGGCCCAGGATGCTCCCGGCACCCCCGCCACCACAGGCAGGAGCCCCGCTCCTCCGCCCAGGCGGAGGAGCGGGGCTCCTTGGGTACTGCATTACCGGCCGCGATCGGCCGACCCGGGCAACTAGGCCGGGGTGACGTTCTCAGCCTGCGGACCCTTGGGTCCCTGAGTGACGTCGAAGTTCACGACCTGGTTCTCCTCGAGAGAGCGGAACCCGGACGCGTTGATCGCGGAGTAGTGGACGAAGACATCCGGGCCGCCGCCGTCCTGGGCGATGAAGCCGAAGCCCTTTTCAGCGTTGAACCACTTGACGGTTCCGGTAGCCATAAGCCCTCCTTGGGCCAAAGGGTTGCCCTGCTCCAGAACCTGCAAAGAAGTCTGAAAACTACAAAAGCCTGCGGGTTACATGCTCCGCAGGCTCTGTACTGCAAGGGAAACCAAACTGCAACTTGGCGTTGAGCCTAGCACGCAGCGTGTGCGGAAGGGTAGAGGGAAAGATCACTTCACTCGAAGGTTTGATAGCCGTCCGCGCGGGCGATCCGAGAGGGCCTTCGAGGCGGATCGGGGAGGCCTTGCGCAGGGTCCCCGGCGACCATTCCGGCAGGCCCCCGGGAGAGGGATCGTGAGACGCCGCGCGCCCCCGGTGGGGCCGTCGGGCGGAGACAGGTCTAGCCTCGCGATGTGGACAATTCAACCGTCACAACCGTCGCAGGCGACGACCGTCGCAACCGGCCGCGCGTCGGCCACATCCAGTTCCTCAACTGCCTTCCCCTCTACTGGGGACTGGCACGGACCGGGACCCTGCTCGATCTGGAGCTCTCGAAGGACACCCCGGAGAAGCTCAGCGAGCAGCTGATCAGGGGCGATCTGGACATCGGCCCCGTCACCCTCGTGGAGTTCCTCCGCAACGCCGACGACCTGGTCGCCTTCCCCGACATCGCGGTCGGCTGCGACGGGCCCGTCATGTCGTGCGTGATCGTGTCGCAGCGGCCCCTGGAGGACCTCGACCGGGCCCGGGTGGCGCTCGGCTCGACCTCCCGCACCTCCGTACGGCTGGCGCAGCTGCTGCTCGCCGAGCGGTACGGGGTGACCCCCGACTACTACACCTGCCCGCCCGACCTCGGCGTGATGATGCAGGAGGCGGACGCCGCCGTCCTCATCGGCGACGCCGCGCTGCGCGCCAACCTGCACGACGCCCCCAGGCTCGGACTCCAGGTCCACGACCTGGGCGCGATGTGGAAGGAGTGGACGGGCCTCCCGTTCGTCTTCGCCGTCTGGGCCGCGCGCAAGGACTACCTGGCGGCCGAGCCCACCGCGGTGAAGAAGGTGCACGAGGCGTTCCTGGCCTCGCGGGACGTCTCCCTGGAGGAGGTCACCAAGGTCGCGGAGCAGGCCGCGCGCTGGGAGGCCTTCGACGCGGAGGTCCTGGAGCGCTACTTCACGACCCTCGACTTCCGCTTCGGGCCCGCGCAGCTGGCGGGCGTCCAGGAGTTCGCCCGTCGGACCGGTCCGACGACCGGGTTCCCCGCGGACGTCAACGTGGAGCTCCTCGGCGGCTGAGCGGACCGAACGGTTCCGCGGAATGCCCGATCGGCATTCCAGCTGTCCCCTTTCCGTGTTCCCGGTTCCGCGTTCCCGGCGGGATATCGATTCGGGTGAATACGCGTTGAATGGCCGAGTTGCGGGGGGGAGGGGGGTGGCGGCCCCG
>NZ_JBHVWF010000039.1:0-57266 GCF_042882365.1 Streptomyces sp. NPDC058221
CCCCCGGCAGCTCACGCAGCGCCGACTCGATCTCACCGGTTTCCACACGCCGGCCGCGGATCTTGATCTGGCGGTCGCTGCGGCCGAGGAACTCCAGCGTTCCGCCGTCGCCCCACCGGGCGAGGTCCCCGGTGCGGTACATGCGGTCGCCGGGGGAGCCGAACGGGTCCGGCATGAAGCGTTCCGCGGTCTGCCCGGGCCGGCCGGAGTAGCCGCGGGCCACGCCCTCGCCGGAGAGGTAGAGTTCACCGGTTCCGCCGCGCGGCACCGGGTGCAGCGACGGATCGAGCACATAGGCCCGGGCACCGGTGACCGGCCGTCCGATGACCGGGGACCCGCCCGCGACACGGGCCGTCACCGCGTCGACGGTGGCCTCGGTCGGTCCGTAGAAGTTGAAGACGAGAAGGTCGTCCCGGCCGGAGAGTTCCTTCCAGAGCGCGTCGTCCACGGGCTCGCCGCCGAGCGCGATGACGCGTGGCCGGTGCTCAGGGGCCGTGAGCAGACCCGCGGTGAGCATCTGGCGCAGATAGGTGGGTGTCGTCTCGATGGCGTCGATCCGTTCCCGTACGAGGTACTCGACGAGCGCCTCCGGGTCGCGCCTGACGGAGTCAGCGACGATGTGCAGCTCATGGCCCGCTGCCATCCACAGCACCGGGTCCCAGGACGCGTCGAAGGAGGTGGCCGCCGTGAGGGCGACGCGCAGCCTGCGGCCGTAGGTCTCCTCCGCCAGGGCGTGCGACTCCCGCCGGTGGTGTCCGAGGAGGTTGCCGAGCGAGCGGTGCTCGACGACGACGCCCTTGGGCCGGCCGGTGGAACCCGAGGTGTAGATGACGTAGGCGGCATCCCGTGGGCCGGGGCTGACCGGTGGGCTCACATCGGGTTCCTGCTCGACGAGAGCGGGATCCACGAGCGGCAGCGATCGCGCGGGATCCATGACGGACGCCAGTTCCGCGGTCGCGACCAGCGCGGCCGGAGCCGAGTCCTCGATCATGAAGGCCAGCCGGTCCGCCGGGTATGACGGGTCGAGCGGCAGGTAGGCGGCGCCCGCGCGCATCACCGCCAGCATCGCCACGACGAGTTCCGTCGTCCGGGGCAGCCCGACGGCGATCCGGGCCCCGGGCCGGGCTCCGGCGGCGGACAGCACTCCGGCGAGCGCGTCGACCCGGCCGTCCAGCTCCGCGAAGGTCAGCCGGGTGCTCCCGGCGACGACCGCGGTGCGGTCCGGGGAGATCCGGGCCTGCCGGGCGAGCTGTTCGGGCAGGGTGGGGAGCGCGGTGTCGTCGTCGGGCGGTGCGGTGGGGTGCGGTGCGGCGCCGAGTCCCGGGATGAGCGCTCGCTCGGCGGCACTGAGGAAGGTCAGCGAACCGACCGTGCGGGACGGCTCGTCGGCGAAGTCCTCGATCAGCCGGCACAGCCGCCGGTGATGCCCCGCCAGCTCCTCGGGGGTGTAGCGGGCGGCGTTCCCGTGCAGATCGATGTGGAGACCGCCGTCGGCATAGGAGGCGTGCACGGCGACGGCCAGGTCATCCACCGGCCCGATGGACAGATTGTGCAGCGTGGCCGGGTGCGGGCCGAAGCGGAGGCTGTCGTCGAAGGCGAGGATGTTGACCGAGGGCCCGCTCAACGGCACATCCGTACCCGCGAGTCCCAGGTCGTGCCGCAGCTCCTCCGCGGCGTAGCGCTGGTGCCGCAGCACCTTGCGGGCCTCGGCGGAGGCCCGCTTCGCCACGTCGGCCACCCGGTCGGACGGGGCGAGTGCCAGCCGCATCGGCAGGACGGAGCTGAGCATGCCGGGCGTGGCACGGGCCAGTGGTGTGCGCCGGGCGGTGACCGGGAGGCCCAGGACGACCTCGCCGACACCCTGGCTGCGGTGCAGGTAGACGGCCAGCGCGGCCATGAAGAACGTCGGCCATCCCACTCCCGACTCCCTGGCCGCCGCCCGCAGCCGGTCAGCCTGTGCGGGGGACAGCTCCTTGCGCACCCGCAGTGAACCGCCGCCCGGCACGGGGCGGGCGGCGGGCCGGGCGGGAGTGGGGGCGCCCGCAAGGTAGCGCGTCCAGAAGGCGCGGTCCTCGGCGTGCTGCCCGGACGCGCGGTAGGCGTCCTCCTCGTCGACGAGCGCCGCGAGTGCGCCGTCCGCACCGGGCGTGGCGACCGAAGCGGTGTACGCCTCGGCGATCCGGGAGAGCGCCAGCGCGGCGCCGTAACCGTCGAGTGCGAGGTGATGCACTTGCTGGTGGAAGAGGTGATGTGTGCCGGAGAGGCGGTAGAGCGTCATCAGTACCAGCGGACCGGTGGTGACGTCCACGGGCCGGCGCAGCGCCGCGTCCATCCGTCGCAACGCCTCGCCATGGGGGTCCTGGTAGCCGGAGAGATCGATCAGAGGGACGTCGAGCGGGGGCCGGCCGCTGCTGTCCGCCCGGTGGATCCGCTGGAAGGGAACACCGTCGCGCTCGCCGAACGTCACCCGCAGCGCCTCGTTCCCGCCCACCACTCGGCCGACGGCGGCCCGCAGGGCGGCCGGGTCCAGACCGCCCCGGACATCCGCGTACTCGGCCACGTTGTACGCGGGACTGTCCGCGTCGATGCGCTGCGCGAACCAGATGCCCCGCTGAGCCGCTGTCAGCGGCAGAACGTCCTGCGAAGTCGTGTTGTGCGGTGCGTCGGTCACGCGTTCTCACCTCTGTGGAAGGCCTGCGGAGCAGGGACGGCTCGCGGCGGAGCGCCGGGTGGCAGGACGGGGTCAGGGACGGGACGGCCCGTACGGGCGGGCGGTTCTGCGGCGAGCGACCAGCTCATGACCGCACGACCGCACCCTCACCCCGAGCTGACGGAGATTCACACATCGCGCCTGTGAACCGGACCTCTGACGGACCAGCACCGTGCCGCACACCTCCCGAAAGTCACCGTCGCCCCAAATGGGCTGTCACATCAGTCGTTCGGAGTCACATACGTGCCGGATTGGTGATGTGACGCGAGACACAGCGCCGAGAGGCTCGGGTTTGCGCTTCACATATGCATAACAGGCGAATGATCGATGGATTCGAGCCATCGACCAAGCCGGGCGGCCGGCGGCTCCGAACAGCGCATGTCGAAGTCGAGTGCTCATGAGATCTCTGGAGCGTCCATGAATATCCCCGCAGGTGTCCCGCGCCGGTGCGTCACCCTGGCAGCCGCAGGAGTACTGGTGATCGTGTCGGCGGCCGGCGCAGGAGCGGCGACCGCTCACGGGCGGACCGTCCCGAGCGGTAATTCCATACGGGCGGACCAGCCGCGCGGGAGCGCCGTCGCCTCGCCCCTCGCCTACCGCGGCGTCCAGGGCGGCAACCTCTGTCTGTTGTCGCGGTGTTCGGTCGGGGACTCCACTCCGGGCGGGAATGCCGGTCCGAGCAACACACAGGGCTTCAACCTGTGCCTGCTGGCGCTCTGCACCGTGCGCCCCTGAGACGCGGGAGCCTGCGGAACCGCCGACGCGGCCTGCACGAGAGTGCCGGCCGCCAGGAGCTGTTCGCCTCCGCCCGGTGCGGCCAACAGGCAGAGCCCCACCGGCAGGCCGCCCGCGAGAGGACCGGGGACGGTGAGGGCCGGCAGGCCGCCCAGGCCCGCCGGACACGTCAGGCCGAGAAGTGCCTCGCGCACGCCGACGCCCGCCCTGCCGTACGCCGGGGCGGGCGCCGGCGTGGCGGGATCGCCGGCAGGGCCCCGTCCAGACGCCGGCCGAGCCAGTGCGCGACGGCTGCCGCGTGAACCCTGGCGGACTCCTCGCGATCACGTCCCACCCGGCTCGCCAACTGCAGTCCCGCGGCGACGTTCGGGCCGAACGCCGGGCGGTCCCGCACGATCCACGGGCCGTGGGCGCGCCATACCTCGGCGGCTGGGCGTCCGGGCCGGCGGCAGCGTGGGCCCTGCACCACACGCTGTCCTTCCTGCCGGCCACCGACATCGTCACCGCAGTGGCCGACCGCAGGCTCAGCCCGGTCGGACACAATCCCCTCTTTCCGCCCACCCGTAATCCGTGGAACACCGGACTGACCCCGGCGGCTCCAGCGCCGGATCGGCCGCCGCGGTCTCCGCAGGGCTCGGCCCGGTGGTGCCCGGCAGCGACGGCGGCTGCTCCCTGCGCGTGCCTGCGCGCGTTCTGCGAACTGGTCGGCTTCAAACCGTCGATGCGCCGTGTCCCGGTCCGGCCCGGCTGCCGGGACGACCGGTACCCCGGCGTCTCGTCCCGGGCGGCACCGTCCGGGTCAGCACTCCGAGATGTTCGATGCTCTCCCAGGCCGGCGGTGAGCACCGTCGTCCCCTGAGGGCACCGGCGCGGCCCTCAGGGGACATCAGCGCGCGGATCAGCGCACGGTGAAGGTCCACACGCCCGAGCCGACCCGGTAGGCGGCCCGGTCCGTGCCCCGGGTGCGCTCGGCGCCCTGCGGCGCGCCGACCCGGTCGTGCCGCGCGGTCACCGGAACGTGCACCACCGCACGGCTGTTGGCCGGAATGGTGACCGTCAGCCGCAGCGACCCCCCGGACCGCTTCCACGTGCTGGCGACGCGCCCGCGCACGGTCTCCAGCGCGGCGGAGACATGATCGAGGGAGGCGGGTGTCGTGGGCGAGACGGTGATCTCGCCGTAGCCGGCCTTCGCCGGCCTGATGCCCGCGAGAACGGTGTAGAGCGAGGTGTTGACCCCGGCGAACATCGCGTGGTCGTGCGTTTCCATGGCGGAGTCGTAGAGCCACTGCTCCCAGCTGGACGTGGCACCGTGCGCCAGCTGGAAGCCGAAACCGGGGTAGTCGCGTTGCTGGAGCATGGTCATCGCGAGGTCGGTGCGGCCGATGCGGTCCAGGGCGTCCACCAAGTAGCGGGTGCCGAAGATGCCGGTGTCCAGATGACTGTCGTTCTTCACCGTGATGGTCCGCACCAGCTGGTCGCCGACGGCCTTCTCGCGCGCCGCGGGAACCATTTTGAAGGCCAGCGGCAGGATGCTGGTCACCTGCCGTCCGCTGCCGTAGGTGTCGCCCGCCTCGTTGAGGAAGTGCGTGTTGAACGCCTCCTTGATGCGAGCGGTCAGCTCCTCGAAGCGGCGGGCGTCCGCGGTGTGCCCCAGTGCCTCGGCGGCCTGTGCGGTCACCTCGGCCTGCCGGTACGACAGGGCGGTGTTGACCAGGGACACCTCGCTGGTGCAGTCGCCCGCATCGGGACTGCCCATGCCGTCGTTGGACTCGGGGCCGTGGTCGGGCGGGCACCAGTCACCGAAGCCCTTGTCCTCGGGCCAGATGAGCCCGGGTGCCTCCGTGGCGTTGCGGTCGACGAATCGCTTCATGTCCGGGTAGGCCGTCTCCAGCGCGTCCCGGTCGCCGTACTGCTCGTACACCGTCCATGCCAGGACCACCTGGCCGCCGGCCATGTCCGGGTACTGCGCCTTGACGTCGTCGGAGGGCAGGGCCGTGCCCGGCGGCATGTCCTGCAGGTACTTCGCGTAGAAGCTCTCCATCCCGAACTCACGCACGGCCGCGTCCCCGTAGGCCTGGACGTCCATGGCCGGCGGCGTGCGCTCGTCCCGGACCGGGGTATCCGTGGGCGTGCTCATGGAGTTGTTGATGATGCTCCAGCGGTTGTTGCGCCAGATGCTGTTGAGCATGCCGCTTGAGGAGCTGAAGCTGCCGGTCGACGGCACGTCGGCGTGCACGACACGCGCCTGCACGGCACCCTTCGCCGGACGCCCGGGGGAGCCGGTGACCTCCAGATACCGGAAGCCGTGGTAGGTGAAGCGCGGCTCGTACGTCTCCGGCTTCCCCGTGCCGGCGAGCGTAAAGGTGTCCGTGGCGGCGGCGTCCCGGTTGGTCGCCGTGTCGAGCAGACCGTCGGCCCCGAGTTCCTCCGCGGTCCGCAACGAGACACGGGTGCCCGCGGCGCCCTCGGTGCGCAGACGGGTCCAGCCGGCGATGTTCTGCCCGAAGTCGTAGACATAGGTGCCCGGCCGGGGCTCGGTCACCTTCACCGGATCCAGGGTGTCCGCCACCTCGACCGGGGGCATGGTGCTCGCGCGCAGTTCCCCCGCGGGGGCATCCGCGCCGGTGGTGGGCTGCCACGCACCGTCGTCGAAGCCGGGCCGGTCCCACCCCTGCTGCTCCTTTCGGGCATCGTAGGACTCGCCGTCGTAGAGGTCGTCGGCGGTGATCGGACCGGTGGACCACTTCCAGGTCGGATCGGTCGTCAGCCGGCTGTGGCTGCCGTCGGTGTACGTGACGTCGAGCAGCATGACCGCCTGCCGCTTGCCGGTCCAGCGAAAGCCGTACGGGCTGAAGTTCTTGCCGTACCCGTTCCCGAGCCACAGCCCGACCGAGTTGGCGCCGCCCCGCAGCTGCCGGGTCACGTCGTAGGTGTCGTACAACACCCGCCGCTCATAAGGGGTGTTGGCCGGGGCAAGGACGTGGTCGCCCACCTTCGCGCCGTTCAGACGCAGTTCGTGGAAGCCGAGACCGGCCACATAGGCGCGTGCCTCGGCGACCTTCTTGTCGGCCAGGCGGAAGTCCTTGCGCAGCAGCGGAGCCTCCGTCTTGTCCGCGGACGGGGTGATCCACTGCGCGCCGTGCCAGTCGGCGGCCGTGCGCAGCGCGGTGTCCCAGTGTGCCGGTGCGCTCCACCGGGACGGCCTGCCGTGCCCGTCCCAGACGCGGACCGTCCAGTAGTAACGCGCACCCGGGGCAAGCGGTTTGCCGCCGTACTCCACGGCGACCGACTCGCTCGAACGACGCCTGCCGCTGTCCCACACACCGCCGTGCCCGCGTGCCAGTTCGGCCGGGCTGCTCGCCACCAGGACCTGGTAGGCGGATTGCGTCGCATTGCGCTCGCCGCCGGCCAGCTTCCACCCCAGTAGCGGGTGTTCGGCCTCGACAGCCAGTGGATCGGTACGTCCGTCGACGGTGACGGCCTGCAGGCGGAGCCCACCGGCCGCCTCGGCGGGATGAGCGCTGCCGGTGAGCAGCGCCATCGTCAGGAGCGCGGCGGCACACAAGGGTGCCGGTGCTCTCCTGTGTGCGGCGCGGGTGCTGCGCAGGAGCATGGGGAGCCTTTCGCAAGCTGCAGTCTTCGGCAGGGACCGTGAGGGGCAAGGCCGCTTCCCGTGCCGTGCGACTCGCGGCATGGTGGGTCATTGCATGAAACGTTTCATGGGACCCTAGGCGGCTTCTGTGACCAGCGTCAACGGTTGCGGCAGCGTCAAATCCACGTAACGCGTCGGCGTATGCGCTCCGTTCGGTGCCCAGCGAGCCCCTGATCTGAAACGCTTCACGCGTCGTCTGCCGCATGCGAAGGGAGTTCCGCGCGCATCGGTCCGCGCCCATCGGCGCGCCCTGGCGCCGGGTGGTACAGCGCCCGGCGCCGAGGGTCCGGCGCTGTACCACCCCGACATGCCGCGCCGCGCGCAGTGACGGTGGTCACCAGCGGCGCAGAGAGCGAGTTGACGGAGGGATGCCGGCGGGTGCGTGGACCTCTCCAGCGCCGCTGTGGGTTCTGCGGTGGGAGGGGCATTAAGTTGGCCGGGAAAGGTCTCGGCAGCCGGACTCGCGATGGGGGCGAGCATGACCATGCTTAAAGGAACCAATGTTCCAGTGGCGGCCCAGGCCGTGCGTGTCGAAATGGGGTGGAACACATCCCCGGGGACCCCGGACGTGGACGCCTCGGCGCTCCTTCTCCTTGCGTCCGGAAAGGTGCGCAGCGACGCGGACTTCGTCTTCTACAACCAGCCGGCCCACGCATCCGGCGCGGTGCGCCACGAGGGCAAGCGGAACAACGGCGGCGCGGCCACCGACACCCTGGCCGTCGACCTCGCCCGGGTTGAGCCTGTCGTCGAGCGCATCGTGCTGGCCGCCTCGGCGGACGGCGGCACGTTCGGCCGGGTGACCGGGCTGTACGTACGGATCACGGACGCGGCGAACGGCTCCGAACTGGCGCGGTTCGACAGCGCCGACGCCACGGTGGAGACCGCGTTCATCCTCGGCGAGCTCTACCGGCGTCAGGGCTCCTGGAAGTTCCGGGCGGTGGGCCAGGGATACGGGACGGGCCTCGAAGGGCTGGCCACGGACTTCGGAATCTCCGTCGACGAACCGCAGCAGCCGCAGAGGGCCCCGCAGCCGCCAACGCCTCCGCAGCCCCAACAGCCCAATCCGGCAACCCGGGTCGCCGCCGTGCCGCCACCGCCGCAGTACTCGCAGCCGGCCGCCGCACCGGTGACACCGCCGGCCCCTCCCGCACCTCCCGCGCCGCCCGCTCCCCAGCCCGTCCGGCTCTCCAAGGTGACCCTCACCAAGGAAGCGCCGTCGGTCTCGCTGGCGAAACAGGGCGGCACCACGGGATCCATGCGCGTCAATCTCAACTGGGAAGTGCGCAAGCAGTTCAAGGGGTGGGGCAGCAAACTCGGCAGGGCCGTCGCCAACCACGCGGATCTCGATCTCGACCTCTGCGCGCTGTACGAACTCACCGACGGACGCAAGGGAGTGGTGCAGGCGCTCGGAAACGCCTTCGGGGCCCTTCAGCAGCCGCCCTATGTCCACCTCGACGGGGACGACCGGACCGGCGCGGTCGAGTCCGGCGAGAACCTGACCATCAACCTCGACCAGATGGCCAGGATCCGCCGGATCCTGATCTTCGTCACCATCTACGAGGGCGCCCGGAGTTTCGCCGATCTGCACGCGACCGTGACGCTTCAGCCCCAGCACGGCGCCGCGATCGACTTCTCGCTCGACGAATGCACCGTCCCGTCGACGGTCTGCGCACTCGCGCTCATCACCAACAACGGGGGAGACCTCACCGTGCAGCGCGAGGCCCACTACCTCGTGCCGCAGCGCGGAGTGAGCCCGCAGCGCACCATCGACCAGGCCTACGGCTGGGGAATGAACTGGACCCCCGGCCGCAAGTGAACCCGCCGGGTCACTGGTCCGGTGCGGCCTCGGGACGGGCGTACGTGCGCCCCTTCCAGGCCGCACCGCGGCCGCGGTAGTGCTGCACGGCCGAATCGACCGTCATCAGCAGGTACAGCAGCGCGGTGAACGGCAGGAGCGGCGCCGGCCACAGGGACTGCCGGTAGTACCCCAGCATCGGCATGTACGTGCCGGCCATCACGGCCCAGGCGACGCCGCCCGCCCAGGCCGCCGCCGCGTTACCGGACAGCAGCCCGGCCGCGAGGGTCACGGGCGGCGCGAGGTAGACCAGCGCGAGCCCCAGCACCGTGCCGAGCAGCAGCAACGGGCTGTGCCGCAGCTGGGCGTACGCGCTCCGCGAGATCATCCGCCACAGATCGGCCAGGCACGGATAGGGCCGCACACTGTCCACCCGGTCCGCGAGCCCCAGCCAGATCCGGCCGCCGCTGTCCTGCACCGCGCGGGCCAGCGAGACGTCATCGATCACCGCCTGCCGGATCGACTCCGGCACCCTCGCCCGGGCAGCGGCCTCGGTCCGCAGCAGTACGCAGCCGCCCGCGGCTGCCGCGGTACGCGTTCCCGCCCGGTTCACCCACCGGAACGGGTAGAGCTGCGAGAAGAAGTACACGAAGGCCGGCACGACGAGCCGTTCCCAGACGCTCTCCACCCGCAGCCGCGCCATCTGCGACACCAGATCGAATCCGCCCGACCCGGCGGCCGCCACCAGCTCCCGCAGACTGTCCGGCTCGTGCGCGATGTCGGCGTCGGTGAGCAGCAGGTACTCCGGGTCCTTCGCCCGTGCCAGCGCGATCCCGTGCCGCACGGCCCAGAGCTTGCCCGTCCAGCCCGGCTCGGGCTCCCCGGGCGACGCCACGGTCACCGGCAGCCCTCCGTGCCGTACGGACAGCGCACGGGCGAGATCCCCGGTCCCGTCCTGGCTGCAGTCGTCGACCAGGAAAATCTCGGCCGCTCCCGGATAGTCCTGCGCCAGCAGCGACGGCAGGCTCACCGGAAGCATGTCGGCCTCGTCACGCGCGGGGACGACGATCGCGACGGACGGCCAGTGCGCGGGGGCCACCCGGTCCGGCAGCCGCTGACCGGTCCGCCAGAAGAAGCCCTGCCCCAGCAGCAGCCACACCCACGCGGCAAGCGAACCCAGGGCGATCCAGACAATGGCGCTCATTGGCCGAAGTCTGCCCCACTGAGCCGGGACCGCAAGGGCCGTCGACTATGGTGACCGGGTGAAGATCGCGCTCATGGACTCCGGAATCGGCCTGCTCGCCGCCGCCGCCGCAGTACGCCGGCTGAGGCCCGACGCCGATCTGGTGCTCTCATCGGACCCCGACAGCATGCCCTGGGGACCCCGCACACCCGAAGACATGACGCAGCATGCGCTCGCCGTGGCGCGCGCGGCCGCCGCTCATCGTCCCGACGCGCTGATCGTCGCCTGCAACACCGCCTCCGTGCACGCGCTGGCGGCGCTGCGGGCCGAGCTCGAACCCGCACTGCCGGTCATCGGCACGGTCCCCGCGATCAAGCCGGCCGCGGCCGGCGGCGGCCGTGTCGCGATCTGGGCCACTCCGTCGACCACGGGCAGTCCGTACCAGCGGCGGCTCATCAGAGATTTCGCCGGGGACGCGGTCATCACCGAAGTCCCCTGCCCCGGCCTCGCCGACGCAGTGGAGTACGCCGACGAAGAAGCCATCGGCCGCGCAATCGCCGCGGCCGCCGCGCTCACCCCGCCCGACGTACAGACCCTCGTGCTGGGCTGCACCCACTACGAGCTGGTCGCCGAGCGCATCCGCGCCGCCGTCCAGCAGCCCGGCCGGCCGGCCGTGGCCCTGCACGGCTCCGCCGGAGCCGTCGCGGCCCAGGCGCTCCGCCGGATCGGGGCCGTGGCCGCTCCGTCGGCCGAACCCGCCACCGGGCTTGTCGTGCTCCTCGGTGGCCGGGTGTCCGGCATGCCCGAGAGCGCTCTGGCCTATCCGGAGGGGCGCGGGCTCGCGGCGGTCAGCCCCGCCCGCTGACGCCCGGCGACGCGACGGGAGTCGTTGGACCCGTTCCGTCGCGCGGTTTCTTCAGTACGCTGCTTGGCATGAGGGACCATCCCCGAGAACCGAGGCAGACCGGCTCCGGCTCCCACACGGCTGTCTGGACCGGCCGGGCCACCAACCGGACCCAGTGGGTGCTCGCCGCTGTCGGAGCCGCCTGTCTGGCGCTCGGCATCCAGCTCGCCGTCAGCTCCACCTGGACCTCCGGCATCGCCCCCCTGCTCATGTCGGTGGTCGGCTGCATGGCGGCCGGCCTCCTGATGCTCTTCGGCACGCTCGCGTTCGTGAACGTGGCGGTCCGGGTCGACGGTGACGCGCTCGAAGTGCGCTGCGGACACATGGGGCTGCCGCGCCGCCGGATCCTGCTCACCCATGTGGTGGGTGCGGACTTCGCGCCCCGGGTCACACCCCGCCAGTGGGGCGGCTGGGGCTACCGCTGGCGCCCCGAGCAGGGCACCGCGGTGGTCGTACGACGGGGTGAGGGCCTGGTGCTCCGGCTCGGCGACGGCAGGACCTTCACGGTCACGGTGGACGACGCGGAGGCGGGCGTCAGGTTCATCCGCGAGCGCCTGCACCTGCCGGCCACCGGCGCACCCGCCGGAGCCTGAGGCGCAGCAGCCGCGCCCACGGCGACCGCCCGGAGAACCGCATTCTGCCCCCTGGGGCACCACGGCCCGTCTCACAGTCCGGCGCGGTCCGCTTGCGGATCATGTCCGGGCACACCGTCCCGACCGCCGTGCGGCTCCCGCTCCCTACCCACGCCGTGGGCCGCGCCGCCGTCCCCGATCGGCCGCCTGGCGGATGCCAGCCCGGCGAGCAGACCGGCCCCGGCCGTCACCGGCGTGAAGCTCAGCGCGTTGCCGACACCGGCCAGCGCCGCCAGTGCCGTGAGCGCGGCGGCTGCGGTCAGGACGACCGGTGTGCCGCGCGGCGAGCGCCACAGCGCGTACAGAAGCCAGCCGAACGCGGCCCCCAGCAGCAGCACCCCCACCACCCCCTGCTCGGCCGCCTGTTGCAGCGGCGCCGAGTGCGGCTTCCCGTCGGAGTGGAGCGTCTGCTGCGCGGTGGGGCTCAGCTCGGCGTAGCGGTCGGGGCCGACGCCCCGCACCGGGTGCTCCCGGGCCAGCCGGGCCGCGTCCTGCCAGAGCTGCACCCGGTTCGTCGTCAGCTGGCCCTCCAGGGAGACGGTCAGCCCGTCGGGCAGTACGTCCTCGGCCACCGCCCAGGAGGTGCCCGCCACCAGCACGGCGGCCAGCGCGAACCCGGCGAGAGCGGGCACGCGGCAGTGCATCCTGGCCGAGGCCAGCGAGCACAGGAGCACCCCGAGGGCCGCCGCGCACCCGGCCGTCGAACCGAGCCCGAGGGAGAGGCCCGCCGCTCCGACGGCCATCATCCGCAGGGTGAACCGCAGGGACTCCCGGTGGGTGGCGCCTGCGGCGCAGCACGCCGCCCCGGCCGCGAGCACCAGCAGAGCGGCCGCAGCGCCGGTGTATCCGGGCGCGGTGTCCATCGTGGCCGTGGCACCGGGCACGCCGTGACGCCAGATGACCGCCATGACGAGGGAGGCCAGAGCGGCGACCGTCGCGGTGGCCACCGGGAGCAGAGTTCCGCAGATGCGCCCGCAGGCGAAACCCGCCGCCACGGCGAGAAGCGCAAGCAGCACCCCCTCCGGCCGGGTCTCCCGGCCCGCCGCGCTGATCAGGGACCAGACGGCGCAGGCGGCGAGGATCACCGCTCCGGCAGCGTCGGACGCGTTGCCGCGCTCCGGCCCCCGCTCTGCGGATGCAGTCATCACGTCCGTCCCCCGGCCTGTGACGGTCCCGTGCGCAACGGCCGGATCCGGCCGGTCGGCGGGGGACTGGCGCACAGATTAGCGGCCGCGGCGGCCATATGTGCAGAAGATGCGAAGAAACGATCCGGCATTGAGGATTCCGCCTCCACGGCGGGGCTGCCGGACACACAGCCGGCCACCGTAGACTCCGCCTGGTGAGCACCACCATCGCCCCGGTCGGCGACCCGCAGCAGCCCGCCTCCGTACTCCGAGCCAGCCGTCTGCTGCCTCGACTCGTCCGTCCCGGCGCCGCCCTGCTCTCCGGGCTGATGCTGTATGCGAGCTTCCCGCCCCGGCCCCTGTGGTGGCTGGTTCTGCCCGGGTTCGCGCTGCTCGGCTGGGTGCTGTTCGAGCGCCGGCTCCGCGCTGCGTTCGGGCTCGGTCTGCTCGCCGGTCTCGGCTTCATGCTCCCGTTGCTGCACTGGACCGGGGAAGAGGTCGGCCCGGTGCCCTGGCTGGCCCTGGCCGCCGCCGAGGCACTGTTCATCGCGGTGGGCTGCATCGGTATCTCCGCGGTGTCCCGGCTCGCCGGCTGGCCGCTGTGGGCGGCCGCGGTCTGGACCCTGGACGAGGCGCTGCGGGCCAGGGTGCCGTTCGGCGGCTTCCCCTGGGGCCGGATCGCCTTCGGCCAGGCGGACAGCGTGTTCCTGCCGCTCGCGGCGCTCGGTGGCACCCCGCTGCTCTCCTTCGCGGTGGTGCTGTGCGGTTTCGGGCTCTTCGAGGCGGTCCGCCGGTTCCGTATCCGGCGTGCCACGGGCGAACTGCCGCGGCTGGCCGCCGCCGCGACCGCGGCGGCCGTACTGGTGCCCGTGGCCGCGGCCCTCGCCTCGCTGCCGCTGGTCGACGACTCCGCCGAGGACGGCACCGCGACCGTCGCAGCGATCCAGGGCAACGTGCCGCGGCTCGGTCTCGACTTCAACTCCCAGCGCCGTGCGGTCCTGGACAACCACGCGAACCGTACGGAGCAGCTCGCCCGGGACGTGAAGGCGGGCAAGGTGCCGCAGCCCGACTTCGTCCTGTGGCCGGAGAACTCCTCCGACCTGGACCCCTATCGCAACCCCGACGCGAGGATCGTGATCGACGACGCGGTGAAGGCGATCGGGGTGCCGACCGTCGTCGGCGCGGTCGTCGAGCCCGACACCGGAAACCTCCGTAACACCCTGATCCAGTGGGACCCGGACAAGGGCCCCGTTGCCACGTACGACAAGCGGCACATCCAGCCGTTCGGCGAGTACATGCCGATGCGTTCCTTCGTGCGCATCTTCAGTTCGGACGTGGACCGGGTGCAGCGCGACTTCGGACCCGGCAAGAAGGTCGGCGTCTTCGATCTGGCGGGCACCGACGTCGGGCTCGTCACCTGCTACGAGGCCGCGTTCGACGACGCCGTGCGGGACACGGTCGAGCACGGGGCCCAGATGATCGCCGTGCCCAGCAACAACGCCACCTTCGGCCGCAGCGAGATGACCTACCAGCAGCTGGCCATGTCCCGGGTGCGCGCGGTGGAGCACAGCCGGTCGGTCGTCGTCCCGGTCACCAGCGGTGTCAGCGCCGTCATCCGCCCGGACGGCACCATCGTCCAGAAGACGAAGATGTTCACCCCGGACGCACTGGTGGACGAGGTGCCGCTGCGGTCGTCGCTGACCCCCGCGACCCGGATGGGGCCGCTGCCCGAAGGGCTGCTGTCCCTGCTCGCGGTCGTCGGCCTGGGCTGGGTGGCGACGCGGGCGGTACGGGCCCGCCGCGGTCGCTGACCAGCTGAGCAGCGCGCGTAGGTAGGGTCGCAGGCATGGCTACTCCTGACTTCATCCGTGAGATCCGCGCCACCGCGGGTCAACAGTTGCTCCTGCTGCCCGGCGTCACCGCCGTCGTGTTCGACGAGGAGGGCAGGGTGCTGCTCGGACGGCGTGCCGACACCGGCACATGGTCGGTGATCGGCGGTATCTCCGAGCCGGGGGAGCAGCCGGCGGCGACGGCGGAGCGCGAGGTGTACGAGGAGACGGCCGTGCACTGCGTGGCGGAGCGTGTGGTGCTGACCCAGGCCCTGCCGCCCGTGCAGTACGAGAACGGCGACAACTGCCAGTACCTGGACGTCACCTTCCGCTGCCGGGCCACCGGTGGCGAGGCCCGCGTCAACGACGACGAGTCGCTGGAGGTGGCCTGGTTCCATGTCGACGCGCTGCCGCCGCTGAACGACTTCGCGCTCCTGCGCATCAAGCAGTCCCTGACGGACGAGCCCACCTGGTTCGAGGCCACTCCCGGGAACTGAAGGCGGAAGGGTCGGGCCGGCCGGGCGGCCAGACCCCGTCCCCGGGCGCACAGGCCCCTGCCTGATCCCGGGCCTCCGTAACCCTGTACGGGCTCCTCCGCCTCGTATAACGTCGCCGTGACGTCGGGAATTGAAACGATTCATGCGGGCGTTCTCCAGCGCTGCGCACTTACGGAAGGACGCCGAGACGTGACGAGCGAGGGCAAGAAGAGGCCGGGTCCGACGCGGCGCACCGTACTCGAAGCCGGTGCCGGGGGAGCGGCGTCACTCGCGGTCGGACTGCCGCTCGTCGCGGGCGGTACTGCGGTCGCCGCCGGAACCGCGCCGCAGCGTGGGGGTTCGTGGCAGCGGTATGTGCAGGCGCCGTCGCAGCGGACCGTACGCCCGGTGGGGATCGTGCGGTCGGCCGGGGACGTGTCCGCGCCTCAGGCGCTGCTGGCGCCCGGCGGGGGTGTCACCGTTCTGCGGCGTCCCGAGCCGCCCGCCGCTCCCCGCTGGCCCCAGGGCACCAAGGCCGAGGCGTCGTCCACACACGCCGGCAACAACGGCAGCGACGGCCGGCCCCGTACCTATGCCGCGGACAACGCCATCGACGGCGACCTCGACACCTTCTGGAACGACGACACCGAACGCGCCTTCCCCGACACCCTGACCATCACCCTGCCCGCCGCACAGCAACTGCCCGGCGTGACGGTGGTGTCCAACGCCGACGGAGTGCCGGGCGACTTCACTGTGGAGGCCTGGGCCGACGCCGCCTGGCGGACCGTCGGCACGGTCACCGGCAACACCGACGTGCAGCGCGCCGTCCGCTTCGACGCGCCGGTCGCGACGGACCGGATACGCATCGCCGTCACGGCCGATCAGGACACCGGGCAGGGCGTGTTCACCCGGATCAACGAGGTCTGGCCGGACGCGGTGGCCCCGGTGACCGCCCCCAGCGTGACGATCGACTTCGGGAAGGTCGTCGTGGGCTACCCGGAGGTGGATTTCGCCCGGGCCTCCGACAACAGCCCCGGTGTGCGGCTGGCGTTCTCCGAGACACTCCAGTACCTGACCGAGCGCTCCGACTTCACCCGCAGCGACCAGGCGGGCGGTGCGGGCCAGGGCACCGACCAGTACGCCGTACCGGCCGGCGGCGGCACATGGACGGACACCAAGGGCTTCGGCTCGGGTGACGACAAGGTGTACGCCGACGGGCTGCACGGCTTCCGCTATCTGAAGATCACTCTCGACGCGCTGCCGTCCGATGCGCCTGCCGCCCAGCCGTGGGGCGAAGTGGCCATCGACGCGGTGTCGCTGGACTTCACGGCCTACCTCGGCACGCCGGATTCCTACCGTGGCTGGTTCCTGTGCTCCGACGAGGAGCTGAACCGCTACTGGTACGGAGCCTCCTACACCAACGAACTCGTCGTCGACACCTTCCGCCGCGACGACGTGGACCCCCGCAACGCCTTCAGCCCGTCACTGGACGGAAAGCTGGTGCTGCACGACGGCCCCAAACGGGACCGGGACCCGTACGTCGGGGACGTGGCGGTGGCGGGACGGACCCTCTACCTCACCCACGACGACGCGGCCGAGGCGGCCCGCAACGTGCTGGCCGACCTCGCCGACCACCAGCGCGACGACGGATGGATCCCGCCCGCGTCCATCAACAACTACACCCTGCCGCTCTTCGACTACCCGCTCTGGTGGGTGACGTGCAGCTGGGACTACGTGCTGTACACGGGCGACCGGGACTACGCGGCGCGCTACTACCCGCAGCTGGTGAAGGTGCTCGACACCTGGTACCCGAGCGTGACGGACGACGCCGGGCTGCTCAGCAAGGGGCTGAACGGTACCGCCGACTACGGTGACTACGCGTTCCTCGGCCGCACCGGCCGCATCACCTACTACAACGCCAACTACGTGCAGGCACTGCGCGATTCGGCACGCATCGCCGGGTTCCTGGGCCACGACGCGGACGCACAGCGCTGGTCGGAGCGGGCGGACAAGGTGGCCGGGGCCATCAACGACCATCTGTGGGACCCGGCGGCGGGCGCCTATCTGGACTCGGCCACCGGTCCGGTCAGGCACGCCCAGGACGGCAACGCCATCGCCATCACCGCGGGTGTCGCCGACGCGGAGCGGGCGGCCTCGGCGCTGGCCCACCTCGACGCGACGACGAAGCTCAGGTACGGCAATGCCTTCATGGACAACGACACGCTGTTCGGCGGCGCGTCCCAGCGGGTGTACGCCTTCACGTCGTATCCGGAGCTGGTGGCGCGCTTCGACACCGGCATGCCGGACTCGGCGATCGACCAGATCAAACGGACCTACGGCTGGATGGACAGCCACGACCCCGGCATCACGCACTGGGAGGGCATAGGCCCGAACGGCTCGCTGTACGAACAGGGCTACACGAGCATGGCGCACGGATGGTCCACGGGCGTACTGCCCGCACTCACCCACCAACTGCTCGGCGCGAAGCCGACATCGCCGGGCTACGCCACCTGGGAGGTACGGCCGAACCCGGGCGAGGTCCGCTGGGCGCAGGGCCAACTCCCCACACCGCACGGGCCGCTCGGGGTGGAATGGGACCGGGACGGCAAGACCTTCTCGCTGACGGTACGGGTCCCCCGGGGCTCGCGCGGATCGGTGGCCCTTCCCACGGACGGCCATTCGGTCACCGTGCGCTCCGGGCAGCGGACGGTGTGGAAGGGCGACCGGGCGTACGGCCCCGGCGTGCACGGCGACTCCCGGCATGTGACGGTCACGGTCCTCACCCACGGCACGCATCGCCTCACCCTCGTACGCAAGGGCTGAGAGGCGCACCGGGGCCGTGTCGGCAGGACTGGGCCCCGGTGCCCACCCGTCAGGCGACGCAGTCGGACATCGTGAGGGTCTCGGCGAGGACCCGCCACAGCGCCCAGGTGCAGGAGCACCTCCGGACCGGCGCGCTGCGCGGCGACCGCGTGATCCGGGTGCAACTGCCGAGCGGCGAAGCTGCGTCAGAGAAGGAGTGGGTTCCGGGCGGCAGGGCGTCCGCTCGGACACGACGGGACTCGGGGCGAGTGGATGCAGAGGCGTACGCGACGGGTGGGAGCGGCCGTGAGCAGCAACAGGACGTACTGGGGCCGGCTCGGGGCGTTCGTCGCCGGAGTGCTGATCACCGGTGCCGGATTCACCACGTTCCTCGATCCCGTGGAAAAGTGCGGCAGCACGGATGTGGTCGCCGGGGACACCTGCGTCACCAAATCCGTGTCCGGGGGCCATGTATCCACCTCCTCCCGGACGTTCGACCAGCATGCGATCGACGTCTCGGCGCGGAACCATCGCATCCTGGGCGGGGCGGGCATGGTCATCGGCCCGGCACTCGTCCTCGGGGCCTGCTGGTTCACCTTCCGCGGCATCCGGTCCGGACGGCCGGTCCGAGCCCGGCTCTCGCTGACCCCGTCTCACGTACACGGCGGTGGCACGAAGACCGTCGAATTCAGGGGCTGGGACCGATGCAGTCACTGCGGGGGAGCCGGTGTGCGAGCAGGCGGCAGTCATTGGCGCTGCCTGTGGTGCAACGGCAGCGGTCTCGGGGGGAGGATCCAGCGGTCCGCCACCGTCCGTATTCCCGTGGGAGTGAAGGACGGGAGCACCCTGCGGGTCCCCGGCAGGGGGACGCCCGGCAGGCGGGGCGAACCGGCCGGAGATCTCCTGCTGACCGTACGGATCTCGGGGGCCGGGCCGGCGACGGGGGCCACCCCGCCGGGGCCGGGCGGGAGCGCTTCACCCCCTCGGCAGCGGACGAGCGCCGCGTCGCCCGGGCCGGGGGCGAGCGGTGTGCGGCGCACGAGCCAACACGGGCCGGGCGCCTCCCGGGGTGCGGGCACCGGCGCCGTCAGTATCTGCGCCGACGGCATAAGGATCACCGTGGACCAGGAGTCCGTCGCCGTCCGCGAGGAACGAAGGTCTCCCACCGGGCGGGCCTCCTGGGTGACCACACACGAACTGCGCTGGCCGGACGTCGCCCTGCTCGTGTTCGACAGCGACCGGCACGATCCGGTCGTCGCGCTGTACGCGATTCCCGCTGACGCGGCCCGTGCCGGATTCGGGAGGCAACATCTGGTCGACGCACGGAAGTTCTCGGTCGCCGACTGGGAGACACTGGCCGACGGGATCGAGCGTCACAGCCACGGAAGGATCGCCCTCGACACTGCTCCCCGTCAGAGCCCGGGCGGCCTGCGCGATTCCTGACCCGTGGCCGGCCCCGGTACGGTCCGGCGCTCAGGCGGCGAACCCCAGCACCATGGCGCCGACCACCGGCGCCGCGTACACCAGCGGGAACGGGATGTGCGCATGGCACCGTGCCCGGATCACCGTGACCACCGCGCCGGCGAAATACAGCACCAGACCGGCCCCGGCCGCCAGGCCGATGACCGGCACGAACAGGCCGGCCAGCAGACCCGCCGCCCCGGCTGCCTTGGCCGCGCCGAGCCACGTCCACCAGGAGCGGGGCACACGGTATTCGGTGAGGGCCTGGACGACCCACTGGGCACGGAAGAGCAGGGCGCCGGCCGAGTAGCCGGCCATGACGGCGGCCACGAGAGTGACGACGACGTAGGCGATGGACATCGTGAGGACTCCTCATCAGGCGGTTGCCGGTGCGGTCCCGCCCCGGCACTGCACTGACACGCCCCCACGCGTGAACGTGACACGTGCGGAGAGGAAAGTTTTCGCCCTGCCCGCCGAGCCGCCCGGGCACGCCCCCCGTCACGAGGCGCCGGGGACGCGAGGTGCAGGAGACCGGTGCGGTCAGATGCGCCGGGCGAGCAGGAACAGGTGCGGTTCGGGCGCCGCAGCCGGATGCGCCGGAGTGAACACGCTGCTCCGCTCCGACAGGATCGCGAATCCGGCCCCGGCCACCACCTCGGTGAACTCGGCGGGTCCGAAGCTGGTCACCTGCACCGGCCGCCCCATGAACTCACCGTTGACACCCTCCAGGTCCAACGGCACCGTCGCGACGGCCAGATGACCGCCCGGCCGAAGCGCACGCCCGAGCAGACGCAGTACCTCCGACTGGTCTGCGCGCGACATCTGCAGGAGGGAGAAGTACACACAGGCGGCGTCGAAAGCCGCTTCGTCCAAGGGAAGTTCCCGGATATCGGCACAGCGGAACACGGCCCGGGGTACCTGCCGGGACGCGATGTCCACCATGACCGGGGAGACGTCGACACCCAGCACTTCATGGCCGGCGTCCGTCAGGACCTGCGCGGTCGGCCGCCCCGTACCGCTGCCGACGTCCAGCACCCGGCTGCGCGGAGCGAGGTGCTCCAGCAGCAGCTCCAGTGAGGCGTGGTGGGCGGCCGATCCGGCGAACGCCCGCTCGTAGTCGACGCCGAGCGCATCGAACACCGAAGCAGCGGTGGGCTGTTGGTCCGGGGTCATCGGGATCCACTCCTTCTCGGGCTGTTGTCCCGGGTCCTCCGGGCTACGGGACGCGGGCCACGGCCACGTACAGGCCGCTGTGTTCGGTCTGCGGGGCGGGCGTGGAGCGGAACCACTCGGGGGCGGTCACCAGGCCCGGCCGGACGACATCCAGTCCGTCGAGGAATCCGGCGAACTCGGCGCGTGTGCGCAGCGCCAGCCGGATGCCGCCCTTGTCGTACTCGTCGGCGCCCTGCCTGCCCCGCTCCGGATTCACGTCCGAGGCCCCCTGGGACAGCACCACATAGCTCCCGGGTGCAAGGGCGCCCGTCAGGGTGCGGACGATGCCCCGCGGGTCCATGTCGTCGGGCAGGAAGTGCAGCAGGCCGAGCATCGAGAGGGCGACCGGTCGCTCGAAGTCCAGCACCTTCCTGGCCGCCCGGACGATGACGTCCGGTTCGCGGACATCCGCCGGGACGTAGTCGGTCGCGCCTTCCGGGCTGCTGACCAGCAGCGCCTCCGCATGGCGCAGGACGATCGGGTCGTTGTCGCAGTAGACCACCCGCGAGGCGGGATTGATCTCCTGGGCGATCTGGTGGAGGTTCGGCGCGGTCGGAATGCCGGTGCCGATGTCCAGGAACTGATCGATGCCCTCGGCGGCCAGCCAGGCCGTCGCACGGTTCATGAACGCACGGTTCTGTACGGCGCCGATCTTCGCCTCGACCGGCAGCTGTTGTGCCACTGCCTGGTCCACGGGGTAGTTGTCCTTGCCCCCGAGGAGCGCGTCGTACACCCGCGCCGACTGGGGCCTGCCGGTGTCTATCGGGGGCTGGGACGTCCCTGTCGTCATGGCGAGCTCCGATGCAGATGAGGTGAACCGCTCCTGCGCGGCAGTCTGCCACAGCAACGTCTCAATGATCACGGCGTGTTGGACGGCATCCCCACGGTCTCCGGGGCTCCGCCCCGGCCCGCCGGTGACTACTGCAACGCACGCACCGCGGCGCCGAAGACGGCCGGGGCGCGGTGCGCAGCGGGGACGATCAGACGTGCCGTTCCGGGACGCCGGGCGACCGCCAACAGCCCCTCGGTGAGCAGGCGATGGCGTCGGGTCAGCCGTCGCCATCGGCCCGGGTAGTCCTGCGGCCGGCCGGAGGCCAGGGAGTCCACCGCCGCCGCGGCCGTCGCCAGGGCCAGCGCCACCCCCTCGCCGGTCAGCGCGTCCACATAGCCCGCGGCGTCACCGATCAGCAGGACCCGCCCTGCCCGCCGGTCCAGCGCCCTTCGGCGCAGCGGCCCGGCGCCGCGCACCGGGCCCGCTTCCCGGCCGAGAAGCGCACCGGCCAGCCGGGGAAAGGCCGTCAAGTGACTCTCGTAAGAGCGGCGTTCCCGGCTCAGCACGGCCACGCCCACCAGGCCGTCCGCGAGCGGTGTCACATACGCCTCGCCGTGCCGGGACCAGTGGACCTCCACGAACTCCGTCCACGGGTCGATCCGGTAGTGGCGGCGCTGCCCGTACCGGCGCACCGCCGTGCCCGGACCGTCCAGCCCGAGCTCTCGCCGGACCGGCGAGTGCAGCCCGTCCGCCGCGATCATCCAGCGGGCCGTCAGTCCGCCCGCGTCGACCCGGTCGTGGCCCTGCCGGACGCCCGTCACCTTGCCCGGCACGATCCGGACACCGAGCGCCACCGCCCGGCCGTGCAGCGCGGTGTGCAGATCGGTCCGCCGCACGCCGAGCCCCGTACGCCCCCGGAACGCCGCCTCGGCGCTGCGGGTGCCGTCCACGTAGCGGATGCCGCGCAGCCGGTGCCCGGACACCTCGACGCCCAGTGCGCGCAGCGCGGCCACCCCGCTGGGCATGATGCCTTCGCCGCAGGCCTTGTCGATGGGCGAGGCGCGGGGTTCGACGACGACCGTGTCCAGGCCCAGCCGGGCCGCCCGGATCGCCGCCGCCAGACCGGCCGGACCGCCGCCCGCCACCAGCAGGTCGATCACGCCGGCACGTCCGCCGTCGACGCGGCGCTCAGGGCCGCTTCCTCGCACCGGACGCGTACGGTCATCAGCGCCGCGTTGAGAACGGTGAAGAGCATCGCCGTCACCCACGCGCCGTGCACGAGCGGCAGGGCCAGTCCCTCGGCGGCGACGGCGACGTAATTGGGATGGCGCAGCAGCCGGTAAGGTCCGCCGGTCACCAGCGGAAGGCCCGGAACGACGATGACGCGGGTGTTCCACCGGTGGCCGAGTGTGCGGATGCACCACCAGCGCAGCGCCTGTGCGGCCGCCACCACCGCCACCATCACCCAGCCGAACAGCGGCACGAACGGACGCTCGGCAAGCCCGGCCTCGACGAGACAGCCCACCAGCAGCGCCGTGTGCAGGGTGACCATCGCCGGGTAGTGGGCGCGGCCGGTCTCGACGCCGCCCCGGGCCAGCGCCCAGCGGGTGTTGCGGAGCGCGACGACGAGTTCGGCGAGCCGTTCGCCCGCCACGGCCAGCACCAGAGCCGTGTACCAGATCATGTGTCCTCCGACCTACCAGCGCAGCAGCACCAGTTCGCAGCAGAATCCGGGCCCCATGGCCAGCAGCAGTCCGGGCGAACCCGGCTCCGGCCGCCGCTGTTCCAGCGTGTCCCGCAGCACATGGAGCACCGAGGAGGAGGACAGGTTCCCCACCTCGGCCAGCGAACGCCAGGTGACGTCGAGGGCGCCGTCGGGGAGCGAGAGGACCTCGGAGACGGCCTCCAGGACCTTGGGGCCGCCGGGGTGGCACACCCAGTGCGCCACATCCTTCGGCTTGAGCCCGTGCTCCGCCAGGAAGTCATTCACGTCGTCGGCGAGATACCGGCGCACCACGTCGGGCACGGCCGGGTCGAGGAGCACCTTGAAGCCGGAGCTGCGGATGTCCCAGCCCATCACGTGGCCGGTGTCCGGATACATCCGGCTGCGGGTCGCCACCACCTCGGGCCCCGCTCCGGCAGCCCGGCCCTCGCCCAGCGCCACCACGGCTGCCGCCCCGTCCCCGAACAACGCGGTCGCCACCAGATTCGCCGTCGACGCGTCATGCCGCTGGAACGTCAGGGAACAGAGCTCCACCGAGAGGAGTACCGCCACGTCGTCGGGGCGTCCGAGCAGACAGTCGTGCAGCCGCGCCAGCCCGGCCGCCCCGGCGACACAGCCCAGTCCGAAGATCGGCAGCCGTTTCACATCGGGGCGCAGACCGAGCCGTCCCACCAGCCGGGCATCGACCGAGGGAGCGGCCACCCCTGTGACGGACGTGAACATCAGGAGGTCGACATCGGTGGGCCGCAGCCCCGCGGTCCGCAGCGCTCCGCGCAGCGCCTCGGCGCCCAGGTCCACCGCCGCGCCGATGAACACGTCGTTGGCGGCCCCGAATCCGTCCAGCTCCGCGTAGCGCTCCAGCGGCAGCACCATGTTCCGGGTGCGCACCCGGGCGTTCTCGTGCAGCCGGTCCAGCACCCGCCGGTCGGCCCCCGGAGGCAGACAGGTACGGGCCACCATGTCGGTGACCTCGCGCTGGGCGTAGCGGTGCGGAGCCGGGGTGCCGTGAACGGCGGCGATCCGGGTCATCCCGGGTCCTGCTTCGGAGGCGTCATGGCCCAACCCTGCCCCACGCGGCGGACAAAACGCTGCAAACCACCCGGGTGGCTGTCATGTCGGTCCGGCACGGAGTACTTATGATCATCGGATGGGTACCCCCGAGCCGCCGCGCGTGTACGCCGCGACCGGGTGGCCGCCGCGCCGCACGGTGGCACTCGCCCGCTCCTGCCACCCGGGTCCGGTCGTCGCGGTGAGCACACTGGCCGGAGCGCTCGGCGCCGGCGCCGGCCTCGACAGGATCCGCTGCACCCTCCTCGTCGCCGCCGTGCTCAGCGGTCAGCTCTCGGTGGGCTGGTGCAACGACGCCTTCGACGCCCGCCGGGACGCCGCGGCCGGGCGCCGCGGCAAACCGGTGTCCGACGGTTCCGTGAGCGGCACGACGGTGTGGACGGCCGCGTTCGCCGCCGCGCTGCTGTGCGTTCCGCTCTCCCTGGCCTGCGGCCTTCTCGCCGGTGCCGTGCATCTGGCCGCGGTGGCGTCGGCCTGGGCGTACGACCTGAGACTGAAGGCGACGGTGCTGTCCTGGCTCCCGTACGTGACCGGGTTCGGCTCCCTGCCCGCCGTGGCCGCGCTGACCCTGCCCGGCAGTCCGGGCCCGGCCTGGTGGGCCGTGACGGCCGGTGCGCTGCTGGGCCTGGCCGCCCATCTGGGCGACGTGCTCCCCGACATCGAGGACGACCTGCGGCACGGAGTGCGCGGACTGCCCCAACGGCTGGGCGTCACCGTCACCGGACTGCTGCTGCCGGTGCCCCTCGTGGGGGCCTCTGCGGTGCTGGCCCTCGGGCCGGCCGGACCGCCCGGCGCGTGGGGCGCGGTGACCCTCGCGGTGGCGGCGCCGACAGCACTGGCCGGGCTCGTGCTCGGCCGGTACTGGCGCAAGGCGGCTCTCGCCGCGGCCGTGGTCGTGGCGGCGGCCGACGTGGCACTGCTGCTGGTACGCGGCGCGGCCCCGCTGTGACCCGGGCAGCGGCCGGGCCCTCGGTCCTCACACCGTCCGCAGCCAGGCGCCGATCAGCCGGAAGTCGGAGTCGGTGAGGCCGCGCCCGGGATCGACGCGGTGGAGCAGCGACCGCCCGCCGTGGTGCCCGGACACCCATCTCCGGTCAGCTTCCCCGATCTCGTCGTCGACCCAGACGAAGGGGCGCCCGGCGGCCCGGGCGACCAGCGTCCGGGTCTTCCAGTGCAGCCCCGCCCGCGCGTCCCGGTCCTCCTCGGCCGAGGGCTCCGGCCACAGCACCACGCGGAGCTCCGGCAGCCCGAGCCGCGGTGCGACGACCTCGTTGGCCTCGTGCGTCCACGTCGTCGCCCAGACGAGCTCGCATCCGAGCGCGGCCAGCCTCGGTCCGAGGGCCGGGTCGATCCTGGCGAGCAGCGGGTTCGCCCCCGCCCCGGGCGGAAACGGACCCGCCGGGTACGTCGGGTGGCGGCCGCCTGGGCCGGTCGCCGGGCCGAACGGGATGAGCGGGCCGTCGACATCGAGAAAGAGCAGCGGAAGCCCGCCGGAACCGGTCACCGCAGCACGGTACAGCCGGACGGAGGACAAGCGCGTGCCGTCCGGGCGGCAGTGGTGCCGGATCAGACCAGGACGACCGGATTGCTGAGCGCCGCCATGGCGCCTCCGGGACGACGGACCTCGACCCGGACGAACGCCGAGTCATCCGAGCCGAGGGAGCACTCGACCACGCCCGCTCCCGAGCCGGGAAGGGCCTCGTGATGCACCCTTCCCCGTTCGGTGTGGAAGCCGACCGTGCCCGACGGCAC
Source organism: Streptomyces sp. NPDC058221 (assembly GCF_042882365.1). Lineage (NCBI taxonomy): Bacteria > Bacillati > Actinomycetota > Actinomycetes > Kitasatosporales > Streptomycetaceae > Streptomyces > Streptomyces sp. NPDC058221. The sequence continues at coordinate 25,831 of NZ_JBHVWF010000039.1, forward strand.
GCCGCGTACCTCCGCCCTCGCCACGGCCCGGCCGCCGCCCGCCTCCAGGCGCTCGCCGATCCCGGCGCTCCGGCCACCGGCGGAGACCGTGAATGACAGCTCCACCGCGGCGGATTCGGCCAGCCAGCTCCGGCCGGCACGGATCCCGTCGAGGACCGCCCCGGCATTCAGCCCGTCGGCCGGCACCACGGAGTGCGGGGTGCCGATCTGGTCCTCGAGGTGTGCGTCGCTGTTCCCGAGCGCGGGCAGCCACCGGCCCCCGTGGATGCCGGCGGCCAGGCCGCGCCCCCATTCGGCCAGGGCCGCCTCGTTGTCCGCCTGCCAGGGCACGTCCGATCTCCACGGTCCGTTCCACACCTCGACCGCGTCGAATCCCCGGAAGGGGTACATGAAGGTGCCCGAGGGGTACGGCGCGTGCGGGTGGGCCGCGACGCAGAGCCCGCCCAGCCGGTGGACCGCGTCCAGCTGCCGGTCGATCACGTCGTCCCGTACGCCGTAGTGCCGGTCGAGGGGTGTCTCTCCCGGAGGGATACCCAGGGCGAGCCAGTGCCCTGTCAGCGTGGTGACCTCCAGGCCCAGGATCACCAGCAGTCCGTCGTCGGCCTGCCGGCTCCAGACACCGTGCGTGGCCGTGGTGTTGTGCTCGGTGGCCGCGAGGAAGTCGAGTCCCGCAGCACGTGCGTCCGCGGCGAGCCGCTCCGGTGTCAGCTCGCCGCCGTTCGAGACCGCCGAGTGCACATGGCAGTCGCCCCGGTACCAGTTACGCCCCCGGTCGGCCGCCGGTGGTGACGAGGCCTGCGGCCGCGACATCCGTTCCCCCTCCGGTTCGTCCGCTTCGCGGAGCTGTCGTCAGCGTCCGCCCGCCACACGCAGAATCGCCCCCGTGGCGTACGAGGCGTCGTCCGAGAGCAGCCAGGCGACGGCTCCCGCGATCTCCTCGGGCTGCCCCGGCCGGCCGAGCGGGATGCCGGCGGCGAGCTTGTCGGGGCGCTCGGGGTCCTCGTGGAATTCGGTGCGGATGACGCCCGGCGACACCGCGTTGACCCGGATGCCGGCCGCCGCGACCTCCTTGGACAGACCGATGGTCATCGTGTCCACGGCGGCCTTGGCGGCGGCGTAGTGGACGTACTCGCCGGGGCTGCCGAGGGTGGCGGCGGCCGAGGACATGTTCACGATGGCCCCGCCACCGGTCCGGCTCATGTCGCGCACGGCCTGTCGCGCGCACAGCAGATACCCCACGACATTGACGTCCAGGGCGCGCCGGAGACCATCGGCGTCCGCGTCCGCGAGCGGTCCCGTCGGGCCGCCCACCCCCGCGTTGTTGACGAGCCCGGTGACCGGTCCGAGCTCGGCGGCCGCGGTCTCGAAGAGCCGGTCGACACCGCTCTCGTCGGTCGTGTCCAGCCGCACCGTGACGCAGCGCCGTCCCGCCCCCCGTACGGTTTCGGCCACGGCCTCGGCGGCTGCGGCGTCGGAGCGGTAGCCCAGTGCGATGTCGTGACCGTCGTTCGCCAGTCGTACGCAGACGGCCGCGCCGATCCCGCGACTGCCGCCGGTGACCACGGTGACCGGATGACGGCTCATGAACGCTCCTGACATGGGTGACTCGTCTGCGAGGACCCGACGCCCCGCGGGAGGGACCATCGTAGGACCCATGATCGAACTCCAGGCGGGCAGGCCCGGGAGGGGGAGTGGCCCGCCCGGCGGTGGCCGGAACCGGGTGCGTCCTGCCCCGGCCGGGGAATGCCCTGCGGGCCCCGTCACTTGAGGGTGTTGCACGCGTGACCGACGCATTTCACAGGGGAGCGACCATGACGATTCTTGTGACCGGTGTCCGTGGCCAGGTGGGCAGCGCAGTACTGCGCGCCCTTATCGACGCGGGACAGGAGGTACGGGCCGCCAGCCGGCGGCCGGGGGACGCGGCGCCGGTGGAGGGCGCCCGGACCGTACGGTTCGACCAGTCCGACCCGCAGACACTGCCGGACGCACTCGCGGGAGTGCACAAGGTCTTCCTCTACGCGGAGCCCGAGGGCATCGAGGAGTTCACCGCGGCGGCGCGGAAGGCCGGCGTCGAGCATGTGGTGCTGCTGTCCTCGCTCTCCGCCGATTCCGGACACGACGACAGCCCGATCGCCCGCGCACATCTGACGGTGGAGCGGGCACTGGACGCGTCGGGCATCGACCGGACCTTCGTCAGGCCCGGCGGATTCTCCTCCAACGCCCTCCAGTGGGCCGGCCCGATCCGGGCCGCGCGGCGGCTGAGGCTGGCGTATCCGCAGGCGCACAGCGAGCCCATTCACGAACGGGACATGGCTGAGGTCTCCGTACGGGCCCTCCTGGACGACGCGCACCGCGGCGCGACCTTTTCGATCACGGGCCCCGAATCGCTCTCCCAGCAGCGGCAGGTGGAGCTCATCTCCGACGCACTCGGCGAGCCCGTGGAGGTGGAACGGATCAGCGCGCAGGAGTACCGGGCGGAACTGCTGAACCACCTTCCCGCGCCGATCGCCGACACGGTGATCTCCTACCAGGCCGGGCAGGACGGTACGCCGCAGCCGACCCGTGACGACGTGCGAGTGGTGCTGGGCCGCCCGGCCACCGGCTTCGCGCAGTGGGCCGCGGACCACGCGGCGGACTTCCGCTGACCGCGGCGGGCAGAACGCACTGAGCGACCGGTGGACGCCACCCACTCATGGAAGAGTGGCGGTCCACCGGTCGCCCGGGTGGTGCGTGGCTACAGGGGGAGGTCGCTGCTGCCCCGGCCGGCCTGCTGCTCGCTCTGCTCGTGCAGCTTCCGGGCCTTTTCCTGGAGCCGGCGGCGCTGCTCCGGGTCGTTGGTGCGCTCAGCGGCCTCGGTCATGTGCCGGGCCTTCTCACGCATCTGCTGGGCTCGGCCGGTTTCTCCTGCAACGCTCATCGTCGCTCCTTGGACGGTAGGGAAGAGCGGGCTCCCTCAGAGAACCAGCGCTCCGGGACCGACGCACTCCGAACCGTTACGTACCGTGAAGCTGCCAGGTGGGGCGGGTGCCGGGAACGGGCTGTTGCGGGGGTGCGGGCGCCGGTTCCCGCACCGCCGGGATTCCGGACCTCCCGGCGCTGGCATGATCGGGGGTATGAACGAGCGCATGATCGCCGCGTGTGACGGGGCATCGAAGGGGAATCCGGGGCCTGCGGCCTGGGCATATGTGGTGGCCGACGCGGCCGGCAGGCCGTTCCGGTGGGAGGCCGGGCCGCTGGGCACCGCCACCAACAACGTGGCCGAGCTCACCGCGCTGCAGGAGCTGCTGGAGTCCGTCGACCCCGGTGTGCCGCTCGAGGTGCGGATGGACTCGCAGTACGCGATGAACGCGGTGACGAAGTGGCTGCGGGGCTGGAAGCGCAACGGCTGGAAGACCTCGGCCGGCAAGCCCGTCGCCAACCGCGAGCTGGTGGTCCGCATCGACGCCCTGCTGACCGGCCGGTCCGTGGACTTCGTCTACGTGCCCGCCCACCAGGTGGACGGCGACCCGCTGAACGCGCTCGCCGACCAGGCCGCCAGCGAGGTGGCCGTGGCGCAGCGAGCGGCAGGCACCTCGCAGGGTTCCGCGGACCTGCCGGTGCCCGCGGCCTCCCGCGCCACCGAAGGGCGGCGGACCGGGAGCACGGCCAAGAGCACGGGCAGCGCGGCGAAGAGCCCGGCGAAGAGCGGCGGCACGGCCCGCTCCGGTGCCACCATCCGCGCCAGGTACGCCGGCCGGTGCCACTGCGGCAAGCCGTACGCGGCGAAGGACACCATCGCCAAGAACGACCAGGGCTGGGGCCACCCGGAGTGCCGCACCGCCTCCGCCTGACCGCCGCACCCCCACCGTTCACCGGCCCGCCCGGCGGACGGTGACCGGCCGGGCCGGGGCGATCCGGCCCGCGCGGCGGGTCCCGCGTGCCATGATGCGGCTCCGGCGGAGAGGTCCACGCGCCGCCGGAGCTGTGCGGAACGGCTACACGCTGGGGGGCGTATGGAAAGCACGGGTACAGTGCTGCGTGAACTGCGCGGGGCGCAGAAGTCGGCCAAGGGGGTCTCGCTCTACTCGCGGTACGTGAACCGGCGGGCCGGCCGGATCTTCGCGGCCGCCGCGTACCGGCTGGGCATGACACCCAACCAAGTCACCTCGCTCAGTGCGGTGTTCACCTTCGCCGCGCTCGCGTCCGTGGCCCTGGCCAGGCCCACCTGGTCACTGGCCGTCCTGGTCTACCTGGGGCTGGCCGTGGGCTTCGCCCTCGACTCGGCCGACGGGCAGCTCGCCCGGCTCACCGGCAGGGGAGGTCCCGACGGCGAATGGCTCGACCACGTCGTCGACTGCGCCAAGATGATTCTCGTCCACACGGTCGTCCTGATCGCATTCCACCGCTTCTTCGCCCTGCCGGCCGACGGCTGGCTGCTCCTGCCGCTCGGTTTCCTCTTCGTGGCCGTGCTGACCTTCTGCGCCGGGCTGCTGCGGGAGCAGCTCGGCAAGGCAGCCGCCCGATCCGGTCCGGGCGGTGACGCCGGAGCCCGGCCGCCGGTCTCCCGGCTGCGGGCCGTGGCGCTGCTCCCGGCCGACTACGGGGTGTTCTGCCTGGTGTTCCTGCTGCTGGGCGACGAGACGGCGTTCCGTATTGGCTATGCCGTGCTCGCCGCCGTGCACGCGCTGTTCCTGGTGGCGTTCCTGGTCAAGTGGTTCAGGGAGCTGAAAGCGCTCCGGGCAGGCTGACCAGCGAGTCCAGCGCGCGGCGCAGCTGGGTGCTGGACGTGTGCACGGTGTACGGGAAGTAGACGACCTCCACGCCGACCTCGGCGAAGTCGCGTTCGAGCCGTCTGCCCTTGTCCGTGTCCCGCCAGTCGTCCCCCTTGAAGATGACGTCGAACCTGACCTGCTGCCAGGTCTCCACCTTGTCCGGGACGGTCTCGACGAAGGCGGCGTCCACATACCGCACGCTCCGTACGATCTCCAGCCGTTCCGGCAGCGGGATGACCGGTCTGTGCCCCTTGGCGAGCGCGGCCATCTCGTCCGAGACGACCCCCGCGACCAGGTAGTCGCACTGACTGCGGGCATGCCGAAGGATGTTGAGGTGACCTACGTGGAACAGGTCGTAGACCCCCGGCGCGTAGCCGACCCTGTGCACCATCCGTTCTCTCCCCCCACGGTGAACGCGATGTCCGTGTCCCGCCGGTAGGTTTCCGGACATGGCATCCGGTCCGGTGGGATATCGGTATCGGTGTTGATCGTGCAACGACCTTACTGTGAAGACCACTTGCGCATCTCGTGAACGGATAAGCTCACTTTTGGGGCTGTTCCTTGGGGGGAACACAGATGGCTCCGGGGGGAAGGTCGTCGTCCGATGCCAGACGCAGATCCGCACCGGCGGTTCCGGCACCGCCGCCTGCTGGTGGTCTCGACGAACTACGCGCCGGAGCTCACCGGAATCGGCCCGTACGCCGCACAACTCGCCGAGCACTGGGCCGCGTCCGGGGCCGAGACCCATGTGCTCACCGGCATGCCGCACTACCCGTCCTGGCGGACCGAGGCGGAGTACCGGGGGGTGTGGCGGGCCGCGGAGGAACGCTCGGGCGTGACCGTCCACCGGCGAAGACACTATGTGCCGCCCCGTCAGAGTGCCCTGCGCAGAGCGGCGTTCGAGGCTTCGGTCCTCGCGCACGGTCTGGTCTCACCGCCGAAGGTGCGGGTGGACGCGGTGATCTCCCAGATGCCGAGCCTCGCCGGCGGTGTCCTGGGTGCCCGGCTCGCCCGCCGCCACCGCGTCCCGTACATACCCGTCGTGCAGGACCTGATGGGCGCCGCCGCCGCGCAGAGCGGCATCCGGGGCGGCGGCCGAGCGGCTGCGGCGGCGTCCGCGGCGGAGCGGTACGCGCTGCGCGCCGCCTCACTCGTCGGCGTCATCCACGAGAGCTTCGTCCCCCGCGTCACGGCCTACGGCGTCGACCCCGGCCGCATCCGGCTGGTCCCCAACTGGACCCATGTACAGGCACCTTCGGCCGACCGGGCCACCACCCGGGCACGTCTGGGCTGGCGCGAGGGAACCCCCGTCGTCCTGCACTCCGGCAACATGGGGCTGAAACAGGGCCTGGAGGTCCTCGTCGACGCGGCCAGGCTCGCCCCCGAGATCCGCGTCGTGCTGATGGGCGACGGCAACCAGCGAGAGGCCCTGCTGGCCCGCGCGGCCGGGCTGTCCAACCTCGACTTCCTGCCGGCGGCGGACGCCGAGGAGTTCACCGACGTGCTGGCCGCCGCCGACGTCCTCGCCGTGACACAGCGCGCGTCCGTACTCGACATGAGCGTGCCCTCCAAACTCACCTCGTACTTCGTCTCGGGCCGCCCCGTCGTCGCTTCGGTGGCGGACGAGGGGGGTACCGCCCAGGAGGTGCAGCGCTCCGGCGCCGGACTCCTCGTCGCCCCCGAGGACCCGGCTGCCGTGCTCGCGGCGGTCCGCAAGCTCGTCGAGCAGCCGGCCGCCGCCGGCGAACTGGGCGCACACGGACCCCGGTACGTGGCACGCCATCTCGGCCGGGAAGCCGGTCTCGCCCGCTTCGACGCACTGCTCACCGAGGTACTTCAGGACGACCGAGGGGGACCACGCCGATGACGCATCCGATCCGCACCCCGGAGGATCAGGACGAACCCGCGCTCCTGCGGGACCAGTTCCGGCAGCTCCTCCGCTACCGCGTCCTGCTCGTGTGCGGCGTGGTCGTCGGACTGCTGGGCGGCGGCTGGCTCGCGCTCGGCGGCGAGGACACCTACACCGCGACCGGCGAGGTGGCCGTGCGCTCGGCGGCCTCGGACCCCTTCGCCGCGGGTGCATCGGCGGACAAGGGCATCAACATCGGCTCCGAACGCCAGACCGCCGTCAGCGACGCGGTGGGCACCGTCGCCGTCGGCTCACTGGTCAAGCACGGCGACCGGGTGGAAGTCGGGAAGCTGCTGTCCGGCCTCCAGGTCACCAACCCGCCCAACACCCTGGTGCTCAGATTCGCCTACACCGCCCGCACTCCCGAACAGGCCAGGTCGCGCGCCCAGGCGCTCGCCGAGGCCTATCTGGAGATCCGCCGCGAGCGCACCGAGAACAGCATCGACAACATGGTCGACGGATACCGCGCCCAGCTGAAGCCGCTCACCGAACAGCGCGACCGGCTCGCCGAGCAGGAGACCGGCACCGTCGGCAACGACGTCACCAGCGCTCGCGCCAACATCATTGTCTCCATCTCCGAACTCAGCCAGAAAATATCGGAGTTGCGCGCCCTCGACACCACGCCCGGCTATCTGAACAAGAAGCCGGTGGCGCCGGAGCACCCCGCAGGCGCCGGACTGCCTCTGCTCCTCGGACTCGGTGGCGTCGTCGGACTCGCGCTCGGCCTGCTGCTCTCCTGGGTACGGCTCGTCTTCGACCCGGCCGTCCGCTCCACCAGGGAACTCGTCCGCTCGCTCGGCGCCCCGCTGCTCGGCACCCTGCCCAGGGAACGTGCCGCGACGGGTGCGCTGCTCGCCATCGGACGCAGCGGAAGCCGGCTGGCCGAGGAGTACCGGGCGGTGGCGTTCCGGCTCGCGTACGACCCGTCGTTCGCCGAGCGCCGCCGGCTCCTGGTCACGGCACCCCGCGGGGACAACGACATGGCCGCCGCAGCGGCGGCCAACCTGGCCGCCGCCTTCGCCGAGATGGGCCGTGACGTCCTGCTCGTCGAAGCCGATCTGCGCACCCCGTCACTGGCCAGGGACCTCGGAGCGGCCGCACAGGTCGCCCGGCCCCGCTGGGCCGCGGATCGGGACGGGCGGGGCTGGCCGTCGGACAGCCCGACCAACGTGGACGTGCCGGGGTCGGGGGCCTTCACCCTGATCGCGGGCCGCCGGATGGACAATGTGTCCCGAGCGCTGACCTCCGCGCCCGTCGGGGTGATTCTCGCCGAGGGCGGCCGGCCCGGCGCCGTCGTCATCGTGCTGGCCCCGCCCGTCCTCTCGTACGCCGACGCCGTCGCACTCATCGACCGGGTGGAGGGCGTCGTGGTCGTCTGCGACCCGCGCGAGGTGCACCGCAGCGACCTGGAGCGGATCCGCGAGATCATCGGCGCCGCGGGCGGGGCCGTGCTCGGCACCCTGCTCCACCCCGGCCGGGGCAGGCTGGAGCGCAGGGCGCGCAGAAAGGCCGCCAGACGCCGGGCCCGCAACCGGCAGACACCGGGACGGGAGCGCGAAGGCCAGGACCGCCGACAGCCCGACAGGACCGACAGGACCGACAGGACCGACGGCGGCGCCCGCCCGGGCGACCCCGCCGAGACGCTCGGCCTGCGCACCCTCGACGAGGGTCCCGGCACCTGGCACAGCGGCAACAGGCCGGGCGGCGGAGACCACAGCAGACCCGCGGGACGCAGATGAAGGCACGCACCGCGATCGTCTGCTCGGTCGCGGACCAGGGCGTGGCGGCGCTCACCAACATCCTGGTCCTGGTGGCGGCGGCCAGACTCTCCACCGTCGCCGACTTCGCCCGGTTCTCCGGCGTCTACCTCGTCTTCACCGTGCTGCTCGGCGTGTTCGGCGCCTACACCGGACAGCCGCTGGTGCTGCACCGTGGCGTGAACGACGGGACACGCGGCGCCTGCCGGTCGGCTGCGGCCTTCACGCTGCTCGTCTCGGCCGTCCTCGGCGGCCTGCTCGCCGCCGTCTGCGCGGTGGTTCCGGGAGACACCGCACGCGCCCTGATGATGCTCGGGCTCGTCCTGCCCGTCGTCCTCGGCCAGGACACGGCCCGCTACGCCTTCGCCACGCTCCAGGCGCAGCACCTGGCCCTGGCCGCCGACGCACTCCGGCTGGTCTGCGTGCTCGGCGCGCTGGCCGTGCAGCCGCACGCCACATCGGCGGCCCGGCTCGTCACCGTCTGGGGGCTCTCCGCACTGCCCGCGCTCCTGCTCGCCGTCACCCTGCTGCACCACAGGACGGCCGGCACCCCGGTGCGGCTGGGCCCCCTGCTCCGGCGCGGGCACCTCGGGCGGCGGTTCGTCGTCGAGTTCGGGGTGGGCAACGCGACCAGCCAGCTCTCCGTGCTCGCGCTCGGTGTGGCCGGCAACCCCCTCGTCGTCGGCGCGCTGCGTGGCGCGACCACTCTCTTCGGCCCGCTGAACGTGCTCTTCACCTCGGCCACCGGCTTCGGCCCACCGCTGCTCGGACGGCTCGCCACCGACCGGCTCAGGGTGCGGGCCACCGCCGCCCTGGCTGCCGTCCTGGCCCTGACCGCCGCGGGCTGGGCCACCGTCCTTGCCCTGCTGCCCGGACCGGCGGGCCGCCACCTGCTCGGCGACACCTGGCCCACGGCGGCGGCGCTGCTCCCCGCGACCGGCAGCCAGTATGCGGCGATGGCCGTCGGCACCTGCGGACTGCTGGCGCTGCGGCTGCTCGACCCGCGCACCACGCTCTCCATCCAGGTGGTCTTCTCGCTCACCGCCGTGGCCTTCCTGACCGGCGGATATGTGCTCGGCGGCGTGCCGGGCGCGGCCTGGGGCCTGTGCCTGGGCTCCGTCTGCAAGGCGATCGCCACCTGGACCCGGGTGGTGCGGCTGACCCGTCACGGCGCGGCGGGAGCGTCCCCGGTCAGCGCGACCGCTGTCCGTTCCGGTCCCTGAAACTCGTGACCAGGGCCAGACACAGCGCAGCGATGGCCGGCTTCCCGGCCGCCTGGAGCAGCGGGCCGCGGAGCAGGATGAAGGTGTATCCGGCGATCAGCGGGGCGGCGACGGCGAGAACACTGCCGGGCCCCGGGCCGTCCCGCGAGACCGCCCGCGCGTACCGGCGGTCGGTGCGCGCTGCCCCGTACCCGAGCAGGGCGAAGCCGCCGATCATGCCCGGGGCGCCGAAGTCGACCCAGAGCTCGGTCCACATCGGCGCCGAGAGGTTGGTCATGTTCATCCCCATCCACTGGCCGACGCGCACCCCGGTGTCCTCCGGCTTCCCGCTCCACGCCGCCCTGGGCACGAAGAAGAAGGCGGACCCCGCCAGTTGGCGGCCGTAGGTGTGGCCCCGGGTGTCCACCCAGGAGACGGCGTTGGCGAACATGACCGTCTGGTCGTAGTCCTTGGTGGCCAGCGGCTCGAAGACCGAGGACGACTGGACCGGCCGGGACCCGTTGTCGTCGTAGCGGAACCGGTCGGCGTACGGGAACAGCACCAGGGCCCCGACCACCCCCGTCGCCAGCACCGAGCGGTACATCGCCGCGCTGCTCGGGAACGCGGTGAACAGCAGCGAGACCAGCACGGTCAGGAACCAGTAACGGGCATTGGATATCGGGTTGTTCACGACGAGGTTCACGACCACCAGCGCGAACCAGACCAGGACCGTGGACGGCGCACGCCGGGCCAGGCGCGAGGTCACCAGCCGCCGGGTGAAGAAGAGCAATGCGAGCAGCGCCGGCACCGTGCCGAACCCCTTGAGGAAGGCGGAACCCACATTGGACCCGCCGGACGCGACCCCGCTGTCCGCGACCGAGGCGCTGATCTCCTGCCTGCTGGAGAAGAAGACAGCCGGGCCGCCGAGCTTCAGCACGTAGTACCCGCTGGCCGCGAACGCCAGCAGCACCAGCAGCCGCAGCCGGACCGGGTGCGCGGTGGCGGAGCCGCCGTACCCGCGCGACGCGGCACGCACGCGCAGCGGACGCCGGGACGCCAGCAGGGCCCCGAGGTCGAACGCCGCGCACCCCACCAGCACCAGCGCGATGGCGGTCACCAGGTCGGAGCGCGGCCCGACCATCGGTGTCGGGGTCTGCCCGATGACGGCCTGGGCGAACGGGGCCACCCCCATCGCGATGTACACGAACATCCAGAAGACGCCCTGCAGCAGCCGTCGCCGGGTGGAGAGGATCATCGTCGCCAGCCGCGCCCCCGAGTAGCACGTCAGCACCAGCTGCAGCCAGTACGCGGTGTCCCGGAGGCCGGTCCCGGGCTGCGCGGCGATCAGCGCAGGCAGGAAGCAGACCAGTCCGAGGATGAGCGGCACGGCCATGGCCCGCGACAGCATCGCCCAGGACATGGGCCTGGCGGGCGGCTCGACCGGGCTGCGCGGACCGCTCTCCCGGACTGGAGCGGGCGGGGTCACCCCGTGCACGGACGTCATCTGTTCCCCGTTCCGCGAGCGTATGAACACTCTAACGAATCAACCCACTTGAGGTGATGCGATGACTACTCTGTGAACAGCTGCCGAGGTCGAGGGGAACCTGGTGAAGATCCTGCACATCGTCACACTGCACACCCCGGACCACGCCTTCGGCGGGCCGACCCGGGTCGCCCTGAACCTCTCGAAGGTCCAGCGCGCCGAAGGGGACGACGCCCGGGTCATGGCACTGGGCGACGGCTTCGACGGCCCGCTGCCGCAGCAGGTGGAGGGGGTACCCGTGCATCTCTTCCGGGCCCGCCATCTGCTGCCGGTGTTCGAGGTCAGCGGCATCACCTCGGGGGCGCTGCTGCTGGCCGCGCGCCGGATGATGCGCGGCGCCGATGTCGTCCATGTGCACCTGATGCGCGATCTGGTGACGCTGCCCGCCGCCCTGCTGGCCCTGGCATCGGGCACCCCGCTCGTCGTCCAGACGCACGGCATGGTGGATCCGACCGAGAAGCGGGTGGCGCAGCTGACCGATCTGCTGGGCGTACGGAAGGTGCTGCGTGGCGCGGACGCCGTGCTGCACCTCACCGAGAGCGAGCGCGTCGATGTGAACGCCGTCGCGGCCCCGGTGGCGCTCACCCGGACGGTGCGCCTGGTCAACGGCGTACGGCCGCAGGAGCGCAAGGCCGAACGGGACCCGGCGCGGCCCCCGACGGTGCTCTTCCTCGCCCGGATCCAGGAGCGCAAGCGCCCCGAGGACTTCGTCGCCGCGATGCCCGCCGTCCTGGCCGAGCACCCGGACGCCCGGTTCGTCCTGGCAGGCCCGGACACCGGGGCACTCGCGGGCACGCTCCGGCTGGCCCGCACTCTCGGCGTGCTGGACTCCCTCGACCATGTCGGACCGCTCGGCCACGAAGAGGTGCTGGCAGCCGGCCGGCAGGCCGATGTGTACGTCCTGCCGTCGATCGAGGAACCGCTCGGCGTCTCGGTTCTCGAAGCGATGTCCGTCGGCACCCCTGTGGTCATCACCCGCACCTGCGGCCTCGGGCCCGACGTGGAGCGGGCCGGTGCGGGCCGGGTGATCGACAGCCGGGCCGGTGAGGACGCGGCCAATGCGCAGAAGGTCGCGCGGGCCGTCCTGGAACTGCTGGAGCCCAAGGCCAACGCCGAGGCGGGGCAGGCCGCCCGGGAGCTGGTCGGTGAGCACTTCACCATCGACGTCGTGACACGGACGCTCCGGCGGACCTACGACGACGTGGTCCGCCGGAAGCGCCACTGACTCAGGGAGCCGGTGCCTCCCGTGACTTGAGAGCGATCTGCCACCGGTAGAAGCTCATCGCCAGGGCGAAGTCGAAGCCCGCCCGCCCGTCCAGGAAGCCCCGCCGGTACACGTACATGTACGCGAACGACACCAGCGGCTTGAACGGCGCCTTGTGGAACAGCTGCCCCTGACGGGACTTGACCCTGCGCACCTGTTCCTTGACCTCGGGATGGTGCTCCAGCCAGGCCTCCCAGTCCGAGTACCGGTTGTGGCGCTCGAACCAGGCGGTCACCGGGTCCAGATCCTGGTGCTCGATCGGGTTGCGGAGTGATCCCGCGCTCTCCGCGACCGGCTGGTAGTGGCCCTCCACCTCGCCGATGCCGGGTGCGTCGAGATCCCCCACCTCCGGGTACCGGCTGCGGGTGCGGTCGGTCAGCGACCGCTTGCGGATGGTGTAGCCGTGCCGCAGCCGCTTCCCGGAGAACCAGTACCCCAGGGGGATGTCGTAGGCGGCGGGCCTCGCCGCCCCAGGGTCTGCGAAGATCTGCCGCAGCTCGGCCAGCAGACCCGGGCTCAGCCGCTCGTCGCCGTCGAGCAGCAGGATCCAGTCCAGGTCCGTGCGGACATGGTCCAGGCACCACTGCTTCTTCCGGGGGTGGCCGCCGTCCCAGGTGTACATGACGACCTCGGCCCCGCACTCCGCGGCGATCTTCGCCGTGTCGTCCGTGCTGTGCGAGTCGACCACCACGACCGCCTCGAAGTGGCCGAGTACCGACTTCACCGCCTCCGCGATATTGAGCCCCTCGTTCTTCGTGGGAATCGCCACGGCTATCGGCAGCTTGTTCATCCGTCGGCTCCTTCCGGCAGCCAGGCGTAGCAGCCTGTGGAGGTGAAGGCGCGGGCCGCCTCCGGGATCGTGATGCCGCTGCGCTTCCCGTCGCCGGACGAGCCCGACGCCAGGACCCTGCCGTTCGCCCCGGTGATCTCCCAGCCGCAGTTCTTCGTGGGTGTGACATCGCGGTAGTGGCCCGGCCGGAGCTGCGCGCCCTTGTGCGTGCCGTCGGCGTACGCCCGCGAGGCCCGCTCCACGAGCCCCTTGTGCTGGGGGCACAGGTGCGCGACGGCGGGCTTCGCGGCGGCGATCTCGCCCGTGGCCACGGCGCCGGTCGCGGTGTCCCGGTCGACCTTGACCAGATACGTCAGCCGGTCGCAGGTCTCCTGCCCGGTCTGGAGCACCGCGGCCGGGTCCATGCCTCTGGGCACCCGGTCGACCAGGTACTCCTTCTGCTTCTTGGTGAACGTGCCGGTGGCCGGGGTGAGTTCGTCGGTCGGTGTCTTCGGTGGCTCACTGGAGTGCGAGGCCCGCGGGCCGGCCGGCGCGGAGGCGCGCCCCTGTGCCGGAGCACCGGCCACCGGCCCCGCCGAGGCGGCGGGCTCCGCGCCCGCCGCCTTCTCGGTGCCGTTGTCGGACGACGAGCCGCAGGCGGCCAGCGCCGCCGTCGTGAGCACGACGACGGCGCCGGCCAGGAACGGAGATCTCATCCGCCCGTCCTCAACGCGTAGTGGGCACTGACCTGGGCAGCGGTCAGCGCGGTCGGGTACACGGCGGTCTCGTCGACCTGACCGGCGAAGAAGTTGCTCGTCGGCCGGTTCGGCCAGCTCGCCAGGTTGTCCCCGCCCACCCGCCAGTAGCCGGGATAACTCTCGTTCGTGGTGTACCGCGCATTCGAGGCGCGGAGCTGTCCGTCCACGTACAGGGCCATGCCGCCGGAACCCTGGGTGGCGACCACGTGGTGCCAGGCACCGTCGTTGTAGGCCCCGGATGTGCTGACGGTCTGACCGCCGCCGTTGTGGGTGCCGAAGGTGAGGCGCCCGTTGTTGAGCATGTACACATGCTTGTCGAACTTGCCGCTGACTTCCAGGGTGTTGGTGCCGAAGCCGATGATCTTCCCTCCCCGTGTCGTGGTCGTCTTGATCCAGGTCTCCACGGAGAACTTCGAGGTCTGGGTATGGCTGCGGTTGCTGTACGCGTACTGAGTGGTTCCGTTGAACCCGATGGCGGTCGAGGGCCCGGACACGGCCGCCGGGGTCTGCCGGTAGGAGGGTGCGCTGCGCAGGAAGCCGTTGTCCAGACCCGCGCTCGTGTCGGCGGCGAAGGTGGAGGTCCCCTCGTCGTAGCGCCAGTACAGGCTCGCTCCGTCGGACAGCACCCTGGCCGGGTAGCTCTCGGCCTTCGCCGTCACGGTCGCGCTGACGGCGGGCGACTTGGCGCTGGTGTTGGTGCCGTCGCTCGCGCTGATCCGGTACGTGTGGGTCTCGCCCGGTGCCACATCGGTGTCGGTCCACCGCAGCTGCGGACGGTCCCAGAACACCGAGTAGCCCGTCGTGGTGTGGACGGGGGTGCTCGCGCCGTCCTTGTAGATCCGGTACGTGAGCTCCCCGTCGTCCGTGTCGAAGCTCGTCTGCCAGTTCACGTCCACCTTGTCCGGGGCGACCGTGGAGACGCTGACGTTGGGCACCCAGGGCGCCCCGGTGTCCGGGCCGTCGGCGAAGCGGGTCAGCCCCTGCTGCGGTGAGCTGTTGACGGTGGTGAACTCGCCGCCCACCCACAGGTAGTGGTGCCCGCCCTTGTCGGTCTGTGCCATCGAGCGGGGCCCGACCGGCTCCCCGATCCCGTCGTTGGTGTCCGGGAACCACGGCAGCAGCTTCGGGTCGTCGACGGATTGCGCCAGCAGATGCTTGCGCGGCTGGTCGGGGAACTCACCCATGGACGCGCAGTCATGGGCGTGACTGCCGCTGTAGAGCACCCTCTTGTGCACCAGAATGGCCTGCGTGGCACCGAGGCAGGTGTCCCGCCACACCTGCTGGAAGCTGCCCAGGTCCAGGGCGATGCGGCCGTCGAAGACACCGCCCCCGGTGCCTTCGTTGGCGGTGTAGAACTGGGTGGCGTCCGCGGTGAGGTCCTGCACGGTCGAGGTGTTCGGGATGAAGCCCGGATAGCTCTTGTCCAGGGCGCCCGTCGTCGCGTTCACCACCGCGAGCGCGTGCGACGCGGTGCCGTTGACGGTGAAGAAGTCGCCGCCGATCAGCACGTGCTGCCCGTCGGGAGTGACCTCGACGGCCCGGCCCACCTCGTCCGTGTTGGCCGTCCACGGCTTCAGCGCCGCGCCCGTGGTGACAGCGGCGAACTTGTTCCGCGTCTGCCCCGCGACGCTGTTGAAGTCACCGCCGAGATAGACGGTGTCGTCGGTGACGGCGAGCGCCCGGACGGTGGCCGAGACGGCGACCTTGAAATTGGTGCGCGGGGTGCACGTCGCGGTGTCGACCGCCGCGATGTTGCTCACGCCGACCCCGTTGACCGCCCCGAACTGACCGCCGGCGTAGAGGGTCTTGCCGTCCGGCGAGAGGGTCAGGGCCCGCACGGTGGCGGTTCCCGAGGAGAGCGTGAACGACAGACTGCAGCCGGTCGGCGCACCGGTCGCGGCGTCGAACGCGGCGAAGTTCACCGCGGGCTGTTCGGACGTCCCGGCGGGCGCGTCCGGCGGCCGTACGGTGGAGAAGGTGCCGCCCGCGTAGACGACCCCGTCGTCCGTCGCGGCCATCGACCAGACGATGCCGTTGGTCTGCCAGGTGGAGAGGTCGTCGGCGGTGAGCGAGACCGGCGCGGTGAGTGCCGTGGCCGGGGAGCCCCCGGCAGCGGCGGCGCTCAGGGCCCCGGCGAGCAGGCAGAGAGCCGCGGCCACGGCATGCAGCCGGCCGCGCCCCCCGCGTCTGCGCCCCGTACTTTCGTTCATCATTCAGCTCCGAAGGTGAGAACGAGCTGCGGCCGCCAGGCCGCGGTTGCGACCTCGCTCGACCAGATGCGCAGACCGTCGGTCCCGCTGCTGGTGAGGGCGAGTGAGCAGGCGGAGCCCAGGGCCCCGCCCGGCGCCGGCGCGGAGAGGTGCACCGAGTGGCCGGTGGAGACCTCGGTGGCGCCGGAGATGGTCCCGAGCACCGTCATGGCGAGCGACGGCCGGGAGTCGTAGGTGACGGACGACTCGGTCCACGCGCCGGTGACCGGCACGAGCGTGTGGCTCGCGGCCGCCGGTGAACGTGCCGCCCGCATGGACGACCCCGTTCGCCCCGGCGAGCGACCGGACGATGCCGTTCGTCCGGTACGTGCCCGCCGCGGGTACGTCTGAGACGTCCCGGGGTATCTCACCGGTCCACCCGCACGGCCGCTCCGGTCAGCTGGTCGGCCAGCTGCCGGACATCGGCGTCGACCATGATCCGGGCCAGCTCCTGCGATCTGACCGCCGGCTTCCAGCCGAGCAGCTCCGCCGCCTTGGACGCGTCCCCGATCAGCGCGTCGACCTCGCTGGGCCGCTCGTACTTGGCGTCGTACAGGACGTGCTCGCGCCAGTCCAGACCGGCGTGCTCGAAGGCGTACTCCAGGAACTGCCGGACGCTGACCCCCTCACCGGTGGCGACCACGTAGTCGTCCGGGGCATCGCACTGCAGCATCCGCCACATTGCGTCGACGTACTCGGGGGCGTAACCCCAGTCGCGTACCGCGTCCAGGTTCCCCAGGTGCAGATGCGTCTGCAGGCCGGCCTTGATCCGGGCCACCCCGCGGGTGATCTTCCGGGTCACGAAGGTCTCGCCGCGGCGCGGGGACTCGTGGTTGAAGAGGATCCCGTTGACCGCGAACATCCCGTAGGCCTCGCGGTAGTTGACGGTCGACCAGTACGAGTAGACCTTGGCGACGCTGTACGGGCTGCGCGGGTGGAACGGTGTCCGCTCGTTCTGCGGCGGCGGACTGGCGCCGAACATCTCCGAGGAGGACGCCTGGTAGACGCGGGTGTCGATGCCGCTGGCGCGTACCGCCTCCAGGAGGCGGACGGTGCCGAGCCCGGTGATGTCGCCGGTGTACAGCGGGGCGTCGAAGGAGACCCGCACATGCGACTGCGCGCCCAGGTTGTAGACCTCGTCGGGCCGGATGTCGCGGAGCAGGTTCACCAGGGCGACACCGTCGGCGAGGTCGGCGTGGTGCAGGACGAAGGAGCGGTTCTCCTCCTCGGGGCCCTGGTAGATGTGGTCGATCCGCTCGGTGTTGAAGCTCGACGAACGGCGGATGAGTCCATGGACCGTGTATCCCTTGTGGAGCAGCAGCTCGGACAGGTACGAACCGTCCTGTCCGGTCACGCCGGTGATGAGCGCGGTCTTCGTCACGTCTCCTCCTTCTGTGGTCGCCCGAAAGGCTGTTGGCCGACGAAATTTCAGAGTTTGTGCGATCTGCGGCAAAACATCACCGCGTCGTGGAGCTGCTGGCACAATCCGAGCCATGACGACTGATCTCCCCGGCCCCTCCCAGGAATTCGTCCCGTCCCTGCTGCGGCCCGGTGCCCGGGTGTTCGTCGCCGGCCACCGGGGTCTGGTGGGCTCGGCGGTGGCGCGCCGCCTCACCGCCGAAGGCCACGAGGTGATCACCCGTGGCCGTGACCGTCTGGACCTGCGCGACGCCGAGCGGACTGCGGCCTTTCTGCGGGAGGCCCGTCCGGACGCCGTGGTGCTGGCCGCCGCCAAGGTCGGCGGGATCATGGCCAACAGCAGCTACCCGGTGCAGTTCCTGGAGGAGAATCTGCGGATCCAGCTGAGCGTGATCGCCGGGGCGCACGCCGCAGGTGTCCCACGGCTGCTGTTCCTCGGCTCGTCGTGCATCTATCCCAAGCACGCACCGCAGCCCATCCCCGAAAGCGCCCTGCTGACCGGCCCGCTGGAGCCGACCAACGAGGCGTACGCGCTCGCGAAGATCGCCGGGATCGTGCAGACCCAGTCCTACCGCCGGCAGTACGGCGTCTCGTACATCAGCGCCATGCCGACCAATCTCTACGGACCGGGCGACAACTTCGACCTGGAGAGCTCGCACGTCCTGCCGGCGCTCATCCGCCGCTTTCACGAGGCGCGGCGGAGCGGGGCACCGGCCGTCACGCTCTGGGGCTCCGGAAGCCCCCGGCGCGAGTTCCTGCACGTCGACGATCTGGCCGCCGCCTGCGTGCTGCTGCTGGAGCGCTACGACGGTGACGAACCGGTCAACGTCGGCTCCGGAGCGGACCTGACGATCCGTGAACTCGCCTCGATGGTTGCCGAGGTGACCTCTTATCAGGGAGAGGTCGACTGGGACACGAGCAAGCCGGACGGCACCCCGCGCAAGCTGCTGGACGTGTCCCGGCTGGCCGCCCTCGGCTTCGCACCCCGGATCGCGCTGCGTGAGGGAATCGCAGGCACCTACGCCTGGTGGCTGGAACAGGAGGGCGCGCAGGTCTGACCGGCCGCCGGGACCGGCGCTCCCGGCCGGGAGGGCGGACGCCGTCGCGCCGCCCACCCGGCCCCTCTCCGTTCCTGGCATGTGGCGCCGCCGCTCTCAGTACGCCCCGCGGCCGTCGGTGACGGCGCGCAGCGTACGGGCCATGAGCCCCATGTCCGTGGCCACCGACCAGTTGTCGACGTACCAGAGGTCCAGCGACACGGTCTCCTGCCAGGACAGGTCGGAACGCCCGCTGACCTGCCACAGGCCGGTCAGCCCCGGTTTGACCGCGAGCCGTCTCAGCTCGCGCTCGTCATAGCGGGACACCTCGTCCGGCAGCGGCGGACGCGGGCCTACCAGGGACATGTCACCCCGTAGGACGTTGAAGAGCTGGGGCAGCTCGTCGAGGGACGAGCGGCGCAGCAGCCGGCCGATGCGGGTGACCCGGGGATCGCGGCGCATCTTGAACATCGGGCCGTCGTTCTCGTTGGAGGTGGCGAGCCGCGCCCGGTGCTGGTCGGCGTCCGCCACCATCGTGCGGAACTTCCACATGGTGAACGGCCGGTTGTGCTGTCCGTGGCGGGTCTGCCGGTGGAGGGCGGGACCGCTCGATGTGAGCCGGACCGCCGCCGCGACCAGCAGCAGCAGCGGGGCAAGGGCCAGCAGGCCGAGGGCGGCGCCGGTCCGGTCCACCGCGGCCTTGAGCGCGGGCTGCGGGCCCCGCCGCAGCGGCGGCACGACATGCAGCAGCGTCAGCCCGGCAGCCGACGCCGGACGGACCCGGTCCGCCGCGATCTCCGAGAGGTGCGACAGCACGGACAGGTCGAGTCCGCCGTCGTGGAGCCCCCAGGACAGCCGCCGTAATCGCTCCTCGGCGAGCCCCGGTCCCGGTATCACCAGGGCCAGGTCGGCCTCGTGCGCGAAGGCCGCGCCCAGCACGGTGGAGGCGTCGTCGTCGGCGGGCGCGGGCGCGAGCCGCCCGGGGACCGGGGCGTCACAGCTCAGCGCCGCTGTTCCCACCGGCACCGCCGCGACCACGAGATAGCCGTGGTCCGCACGGGATCCGAGCAGCCGTACCGCCCGGTCCACCCCCGTGGCCTCACCGACCACCAGCACCCGGCGGGCCGTCCGCCGCGTCCCCCACCGGGGCAGCCGGCGGACTCCGGACACCGCCGTGGTCGCCAGCAGCCCCGGGATCAGCGCCACCACCGCCGCCGACGGATCGATGGATCCGTCGGCCGCGGTCCAGAGCACCGCCAGCACACCGATGAGCAGCAGCCAGTCCCCGGACGTGCTCAGCGCCCCGCCCGGCGCCCGGAGCGAGTACCGGCCGCGCGCCGCCCGCACACCGGCCCACACCAGCGCTGCCGCGACCGCGCCGGCCAGGGCCCTCGGCTCCCCGTCGGTGCGCAGCACGAGCCAGCCGGGAAGTCCGAGGCCGAGCAGGTCGAAGCAGATGACCAGCGGCAGGTACCGGCCGGGTCTCCGTTTCGGACCGGGCCGGCCGGACCGTTCGCGCTGTACGGTCGGGACCTGCGGCAGCCGGTCGAACTCCTGGCTGCGGGGCCGGTTCGAAGCGGTCCGTGGACGAGGCGCCCCCGCCAGTCCCACGGGTCCTGAGATTTCGGTTTCGGGTAGCTCGACATGCCCCATGAACCCCCCAGTCACAGTTGCATCTCCACAAACGGGGCGCATCCGCCGATCCTGTGGACTGACGGATGCGCCCTCGCTCGGTGCACGATATCCACACACGTGCCATTTCGCTGGAGTTCCAGCGAAGTTCAGACATGCGGCGTGAGCCGGAACTCGTCCCGTTCCGTGCTGGATCACAGGTTCTGTGCGGGGGTGTTGGTATTTGGGACACACCACAATCGGGCGGTGTGCGGATATGTACCGCCGCTGCACCAACTACCTTACGTGTTCAGGCGGTTGGTCTGCGTGGCCTGCTCGCCCGTCGGGTCCGCGGCGCTGTCTGGGAGAATGCGGTGCCGGGAGACTGCCCGGCCACGAGTGAAAGAGGACGCACGGTGACTCCCGCGGAGAAGAACTGGGCCGGCAACGTCACGTTCGGGGCGAGGCGGCTGTGCGTCCCCCGCTCGGAGGCCGAACTGCGGGAGACGGTGGCCGCTTCCACCGCGGTGCGTGCACTGGGTACCCGGCACTCCTTCAACGACGTCGCCGACACCGGCGGGGACCTGGTCTCCGTGGCCGGTCTGCCCCGCGTCGTCGAGGTCGACCCTGCGGCGGGCGCCGTGACGGTGAGCGCCGGGCTGCGCTTCGGCGAGTTCGCCGGAGAGCTCCACGAGAGCGGCTTCGCCCTGCACAACCTGGGTTCGCTCCCGCACATCTCGGTGGCTGGCGCCTGCGCGACCGGAACCCATGGTTCGGGTGTGGGCAACCGCTCGCTCGCGGGAGCCGTCAGGGCCCTGGACATGGTCACGGCCGACGGTGGGGCCGTGTCGCTGCGCCGCGGGGACGCGGACTTTCCCGGAGCCGTGGTGTCCATGGGCGCGCTCGGGGTGGTGACCCGGCTGACGATGGACGTCGTGCCGGCCTTCGAGGTGCGGCAGTGGGTCTACGAGGATCTGCCCGAGTCCAGGCTGACCGGCGCCTTCGACGAGGTGCTGTCGGCGGCGTACAGCGTCAGCGTCTTCACCGACTGGAGTCCGGGACCGGTCGGCCAGGTGTGGCTCAAGGAGCGGGTCGGGAGCGGGGGAGCGCGGCAGGCCTCCGGTGAGTGGCTGGGTGCCCGGCTCGCCGACGGCCCGCGCCATCCGATCGCGGGTGTGCCCGCCGGCAACTGCACCCGGCAGCAGGGCGCCGTCGGGCCCTGGCACCGGCGGCTGCCGCACTTCCGGCTGGAGTTCACCCCGAGCAAGGGGGACGAGCTGCAGTCGGAGTACTTCGTGGCCCGGCAGGACGCCGCTGCCGCCTACGAGGCCTTGGGACGGCTCCGCGACCGGATCGCCCCGCTGCTGCAGATCTCCGAGATACGCACGGTCGCGGCCGACGACCTGTGGCTGAGCCCCGCGTCGGGCAGGGACTCGGTGGCCTTCCACTTCACCTGGGTACCGGACACCGAGGCCGTGAAGCCGGTGCTCGGGGAGATCGAGGAGGCGCTGGCGCCGTTCGGGGCGCGGCCGCACTGGGGCAAGGTGTTCACCACCGCCCCCGACGTCCTGCGCACGCTGTACGGACGTTTTCCCGACTTCGAGAAGCTGATGGACCGGTACGACCCGGCCGGCACCTTCCGCAACGACTTCCTGGACCGGCACTTCCCGCGCTGACCCCGGTCGGCGGCGTCAGCGTCCCTCGCGCTCGTCCCTCGCCCGGGACGGCCAGGCGGCCGCCGACATGCCCGGCGCGAGGTGGTCCACCACATCGGCCAGTTCCTCGCAGGCATGCTCGATCCTGCGGCGGACGTTCTGCTGTTCCGCGACGACGGCGGCCAGCAGCAGCGCGGTCAGCGCCACCGCACCGTTGAGGACCGTGAGGTTGATCATCACCTCGACGATGGTGTGGCCGGCGAACGGACCCACCTGGTCGGCCCCCGCGACCACCGCCAGGACGGACACCAGCAGGGCGCACGGGGCGCTGCCCGCCAGCTGGAAGCGCAGCGCCGCCCAGATGAGGATCGGGAACACCAGATAGAGCATGGACAGCGGCCCCCGGGTGGCCAGCACGGTACCCACGACCGCGACGACCAGCAGCGCGCCGGCCTCGGCCCACCGGTCGCCCAGCCGGGGCATCCGCACCTTGCGCAGCGCCAGCAGCACCGGGGTGACCACGAGCACCCCCATGGCGTCGCCCGACCACCATGCCGCCCACACCGACCAGAACGCGCTCACGGGCAGTTTGCCGTCGACCACCAGCATGGCGGTTCCCACGGACGAACTGATGACCATGCCCGCCATCGCGCCCAGGAAGACCAGCACGACACCGTCGCGCAGCCGGTCCAGTTCGCTACGGAAGCCGGCCCGCCGGAGTATCAGGTAGGCGCAGACCGGTGCGAGGGTGTTCCCCGCCACGACGGCGATCGTGGACGTCGAGACCGAGCCGCTGAGCGTGGCGATGACGAGCAGCGAGCCGAGAGCGATCCCGGGCCAGATACGCGGACCCAGATACAGCAGACAGCCCACGGCGATGCCGGTCGGCGGCCAGAGCGGCGTGACCACCGCACCGTGCACGGTGAGCTGCTCGAGAAGCCCCAGCCCCCCGGACACGTAGTAGGCGGCGGCGACTGCCAGGACGCGCAGTAATGCCACAGCCGGACGCCGGTACTCCTCGCTGCGGATCACGGTTCTCATCAGACACCGGCCCCGGTGGGAGGTGGCTGCGTGACACGCGCCGGTGCGGAGGGCCGCGTCATCCGGGGGCGGCGGGGAGCGCCTCGTGCCGCAGGACGAGCACGGCGGCGTCGTCCTGGTGCCCGGTGTGCTCCGCCGTCCCCAGGATCGCGTCGGCCAGCTCGCCCGCGTCGTCGCACACCCGGGAGCGGACCAGCCGGACCACGGCATCCAGCCCCTGGTCGATCGAGTAGGACGGCCCCTCGATCACTCCGTCGGTCAGCAGCACGAACGCCCCGGAGGTGGTGAGCCGCCGCGTGGTGACCGGGTACTCCTCACCGCTCTGGATCCCGAGCGGCAGGCCGCCCTCGTCCTCGGTGGTGCCCGACCGCCCGTCCGCCGTGGCCCACACCGCGGCGACATGGCCCGCCCGGGCGCTCTGCAGCTCCCCGGTGAACGGATCAACCCGTACGAAGGTGCAGGTGGCCAGCAGCCCGGAGTCCACGGACAGCAGCAGCTCATTGGTCCGGCGCACCACTTCGCCCGGATCGGCCGCGGTGACCGCCAGCGCGCGCATCGCGATCCGGATCTGGCCCATGAAGGCCGCCGCCTCGACGTCGTGTCCCTGTACGTCCCCGATGGCGAACGCCAGCGAACCGTCCGGAAGCCGGAATCCGTCGTACCAGTCGCCCCCGATGTCCAGACCGTTGCGCGCCGGTGTGTAGCGGGCGGCGGTCCGCAGCCCCGGCAGGGATGGCAGCGACGAGGGCAGCATCTCGCTCTGGAGGGCCTCGGCGAGCTCCACCCGGGCCTGGTGCAGCTCCACCTCGCGGCGCGCACGGGACGTCAGGTGCTGGAGTGTGGTCAGCAACTCCTCGGCACTGGCCGAGCGGGGAGGACGACGCCGGTTCATGGGCCGCTCCGCAGTGCGTGTGGTGGCGAGCCGCACCACAGGGTCTGTCGTGGCGGGACGGTCCGGGAGGTCAGCGTTCATCCGGGTTCGGGCCGCGCCCCGGCTGCTCCCGGACGTGGCTCCCTGCATCCTATTTCGGTGCGGGGATCGGCGCAGGGCGAGCTGCTCCCGCAGGCCGGGAACGGGCGTGGCGTGCCGCTTGGGTGGATGCTGGGAGTGAACCCGCGTGGCGGCGTCGGACGGCGGCCGGCGCGGGCCGGGAGGTGTGCGATGAACCGGACGCAGGAGTGGACGGTGCGCGTCGACGTGTCCGAGGAGGACGGCGGCGCGACGAAGGCGGAGGCGGTGCTGGACACGGGCACGGCGAGACTCACCGGCCACGGGGTTGCCCATTGCAGTCCGCAGGATCCGGACGTTCCCACCATCGGTGACGAAGTCGCGGCGAGCCGTGCGATGCGCGATGTCGCGGCCCAGCTGATGAGCGTGGCCGACCGCGAGATCGGTGAGGCCGGCGCGGGGCCCGCGGACGGGCCCGTGCCACCGCCGTACGCCTGGTCGGACGCGACGGCCTGAGCCCGGCCGGGCAGATGCCGTGTCCAGGCCCGCGCCCGCCGCAGGGGCCGTAGCGTGACCGGCGAGGACACCGGTTCACGGATACGAGAAGCCCGCGGGGGACGCCATGTGCTGGAGCGCGACCGCAGATCTTGCCGCGGGCAGCGCCGTCGCGGCGATCGGTGTCGCCTGTGTCGTACGGACGCGCCGGGTCCGGGACCTGCCACTTGCCGCGCTCCCGCTGCTGCTCGGCGCCCACCAGATCATCGAGTCCGCGGTCTGGCACGCGAACGGCGGCACCGGCCCGGCCACCGTGGCCTGGGCCGTCATCGCGCTGCCGGTGCTGGCGTTGTGGGTGCCGCTGGGGGTGTGGTGCGCGGCGCCCTCGCACGCCCGGCGGTGGCTGGTGCTGCCGCTGGTGGCCGGGGCCGCGACGTCCGCCGCACTCGGGTACGGCCTGGCCGTGCGTCCGGTGGCCGCCCAGATCCGCGGGCACACCCTCGGCTATGTGCTCGATCTGCCGCGCCCCGGCCTGCTCGTCGCGGGCTATCTCGTGGCCACCGTCGGATCGCTGCTGCTGTCCGGCGACCGGTGGCTGCGGTGGCTCGGGGTGCTGGCCGGGGTCGGGGCCGCGGTTTGCGCCGCCCTGTGGCGGCTGGAATTCATCTCGACCTGGTGCGCGTTCGCAGCCGTGTGCTCGGTGGTCCTGCTCGGCTGGTCCGGGAGGCGCCCCACCGCCGTGACGTCCCGAACCGCCGGGCCGTGACGGCACGCTCCAGCCTCATCCCTCACCGAAGTGCCGCGCCACGTACCGCGGCGGCGCCCGTGCCGCGCGCCCGCCGGCTCGGCCCGGAACGCGTCCAGCGACTGCGGGGTGCGGGCGGTCCCGCGCAGCACGACCAGCGTGATGCGGGCCGGGGCGATCACCGGTTCGTCCGGCGTTCGGGAGAACGTCCGTGCGCCCGTCCCCGGGGTAACGGAACGGGCGTTCGTATCCGGCCAAGCGGTGGCTGTTACAGATTCCGGGAGCTGATCCGCCGTCCCCGTGCGGGCTCGACGCCACGGCGGCGCGGGGGCGCAGGCCGCGTCAACCCGGTGCCGTACGTCTGGATGCAGCGGACAGGAATTGACAGGTACCCGGAGATTTCGGTGCATGGAGCCCGCAATCGCGTGTGACGGAAATGTCCGCACTTCGTAACACGGACCGGTGCGATGTCCATGGACCGGGCAACGGGGCCAGAGTGTGGCTGCCCGGCATCACGCCGGGACCGAACAACGCCCGGACCGCACGGCCCGGGCCTGCATCTGAGGGGTCTTCATGTCCCGTTCCGCACGGCGGATCACCGCCACCGTTCTCGCTGCCGGCGCACTCGTGGCCGCCGCCGCTCTTCCGGCGACCGCAGACGGCCACGGCCACGGTCACGGCCGAGGCCACGGCAAGCCGGCCCCGCGCCCGGCCGTCGTCCTGGGCAAGATCCAGTACGACAGCCCCGGCCGCGACAACGGCTCGAACCGGAGCCTGAACGGTGAATGGGTCACCGTCACCAACACCGGCCGCAGCCCGGTCAACCTGCGCGGCTGGACCCTCAGTGACGAGAGCCACCGCAGCTACCGCTTCGACCTGCGTCTGGCCGGCCGCTCCTCGGTGCGCGTGCACACCGGGGCCGGCCGCGACAACAGCCGCGATGTCTACCAGGACCTCCGCCGCCACGTCTGGGACAACAGCGACACGGCGACCCTCAAGGACGCACACGGTCACAAGGTCGACTCGAAGTCGTGGGGCCACCACCACGGCCGCCGCTGACCGCTGACGGCCGCCCCCGGACCCGGGGCTGCCGCCCGCTCCCTGACCGCGGCGCACCACGGCCCACCGGGCCGCGGTGCGCCGCACCCGTGTCGCCGGACGCCGGTCCGTCAGGAACCGCCCTCGGGATCCGGGATCTCCTGCTCGGTCCACAGGGCCTTGCCGTCGGCGCCGTACCGGGTGCCCCAGTGCGTGGCGAGCTGGGACACGATGAACAGGCCTCGGCCGCCCTCGTCCACCGTGCGCGCATGGCGCAGGTGGGGCGCCACCGGGCTGGTGTCGTGAACCTCGCAGGTGAGGGTGCGGTCCAGCAGCAGCCGCAGGTGCAGCGGCGGGTTTCCGTAGCGGACCGCGTTGGTGATCAGTTCGCTCACGATCAGTTCGGTCGCCTCGATCGTCTCCTCGTCGAGGTTCCACCCTTCGAGCCGGTCCCGGACCAGCGTGCGGGCGATCGACGGCGTGGTGCGGTCGTGGGCCAGCTCCCAGGTCGCGACCCGGTCGGGCGGGACGACGCCGGTCCTCGCGAGAAGCAGCGCGGCACCGTCCGGGTGGGCGTCGGCGGGCAGGCTGTAGACGATGGAGTCGGCCAGCTGCCGCAGCGGGCGGTCCGGATAGGCGAGCGCGTCCTGCACCCCGGCCATGGACCGGGCGTCCGGCAGCAGCGAACCGGTGAGGAACGCCAGCACACTGCCTTCGCCGAGCTCGACCGTCGTGGTCGCGAACGGGGCGCTGTCGGCGGAGAAGAGTGACGGCCCCTCCGGTACGTCCAGAGCGACCGGGCTGCCGTCGGGCGCGACGACGACCGGTGCCGGATGCCCGGCCCGTGCCACGGTGCACGTCCGCGCGAACGGGTCGTACACCGCGTACAGGCAGGTCGCCGTCAGCGACTGGTTGTGCAGTGAGTCGCCCGGCGGCAGCGACCTGCGTTCCTCCGCCAGCCGGTCGGCCGTGTCGTTCAGCCGGGCCAGCACCTCGTCGGGCTCCAGGTCGAGACCGGCCAGCGCATGGATCACCGTGCGCAGCTGCCCCATGGTGATGGCGGTCAGCAGACCGTGCCCCTCGACATTGCCGATGATCAGCGCGGTACGCGCACCGGACAGCCCGATGGTGTCGAACCAGCAGCCGCTGTTACGCCCCGGCAGCAGCACATGCGCGGTCTCGACGGCGACCCGGGCACCGTCGTGCTGGGGGAGCAGCCTGCGCTGGACGGTCGAGGCGATGACATGGTCGCGCTCGTAGCGCCGCGCGTTCTCGATGCTCAGCGCCGCATGGGCCGCCGCCGTCAGCGCGAGCGCGAGATCGTCCTCGTCGTACGGTTCGGCGCCGGGGAACCGGTACAGGCTCACCAGACCGAGGACGGTGCCGTGCAGTTTCAGCGGAACCACGATCAGGGAGTGCGCCCCGGACACCTCGGTCATCCGCGCGCTCTCGGGATCCGCGGCCAGCCACGGGGTGTCCGGGCCGAGCGCGGACAGCCGGGGGCGCAGATCGTTCACGGCGAGCGCGAACGGCGTACGGTCCGGCAGCCGCCGCATGTCCCCGGCCGTACCGTCACCGCCGAGCCCCCGCTGCGCCGCGCGGCGCAGCAGGACATCGGGTCCCAGCGGACCGTTCGCAGGGGGTGAACCGCGCAGGACCTCGTCCACCACCTCGACCACGGCGAAACCGGCGAACCGCGGCACCAGGGCCGCGACCAGGCCCTCGCAGGTAGCCGCCACATCGAGGGAGTGGCCCACCTCCCTGCGCACGGCCGTCAGGCAGTCCGCCCGGGAGCGCGCCTTCTCCCGTTCATTGACGTCGACGACGGCAGCCAGCACCCCCAGCGGGTGTCCCCCGGGGCCGTCCAGACGGTGGAGGGTGACCATCAGGCTGCGACTGGGTCCCGGCGCCTGCATCAGCCGCCCGCGGATCACCCGGTCGAGCACGGGCACGCCGCTCTCCAGCACCCCGTGCAGCAGCTGTTCCGCGTCGTCCGGATCATCGAGCAGGTACGCCTCGGTGAAGTGCAGACCCACGATCTGCTCCGTGTCGACCGCGTCGGACAGCGAGTTGACGCGCTCCACCCGCAACTCCGTGTCCAGTACGTGCAGTCCCACCGTGGACTGGCTGAACAGGGTGTCAAGGAGCGCCACCGCCATGACGTCGCCCGTGATCGTCCCCGGGACCGGTCCACCGGCGTCCGACACGTCGCACCCCCATCGGGCTCCGCCACCCCAGCGAATCGGCAGCTTTCCCGACAGCCTGCGCACCTCGCGCCCGGCCCGCCACCGCGCGAGGCCGTACGGGTGAGGCCGCCGACCCGGCACTGACGCGATCCGGGCACGCGCGCACGGCAACCTTTCCGGGCCCGGCGGTCACTGACGTTACGAAACCCGCCCCCCACCCGGAAGGCACCTACCATGGCTGCTGAGCATCCCCGCCCCTCCCGCAGACGCCGCACCACCCGGACCCGCTCGCTGCTCGGCGCGGTGGCGGCGGGGCTGCTGGCCGCCGCCGGACTGGTCGTCTCGGGACAGACCTCGCACGCCGCGACCGTGCGCCAGGCGGAGGCGCTGGACCGCGGCGTCGTCAGCGTCCACACCGACACGGGCAACCTGATCAGCTGGCGCTGGCTCGCCACCGACGCCGACGACATCTCCTTCAACGTCTACCGGGCCGGCACCAAGGTCAACGCCTCACCGGTCACCGGCTCGACGAACTACTTCCACGAAGGAGCGCCCAACTCCGCCGACTACACGGTGCGCGCGGTCGTCGGCGGCGTCGAGCAGGCCGACTCCTTGCACGCGATCCAGTTCCGCACCGGCTACAAGGACGTCCCCATCAGCCCGCCCACCGGCGGCACGACCCCCGACGGCGTCGATTACACCTACGAGGCCAACGACGCGTCCGTCGGCGACCTCGACGGCGACGGTGCACTGGACTTCGTACTGAAGTGGCAGCCCACCAACGCCAAGGACAACTCCCAGTCCGGCTACACGGGCAACACGATCGTCGACGGGATCAAGCTCGACGGCACCCGGCTGTGGCGTGTCGACCTGGGCCGCAACATCCGCTCGGGCGCGCACTACACCCAGTTCCAGGTGTACGACTACGACGGCGACGGCAAGGCGGAGGTCGCCATGAAGACCGCCGACGGCACCGTCGACGGGCAGGGCAGGGCCATCGGCTCCTCCTCCGCCGACTACCGCAACTCCGCCGGCTACGTCCTGACCGGTCCCGAGTACCTCACCATGTTCGACGGGCAGTCGGGTGCGGCCATGGGCACGGTCGACTACGTCCCGGCCCGCGGGACCGTGTCCTCGTGGGGCGACAGCTACGGCAACCGCGTCGACCGGTTCCTCGCCGGGACCGCCTACCTGGACGGTGCCCGCCCGTCACTGATCACGGCCCGCGGCTACTACACGCGGAGCGTCATCGCCGCCTGGGACTGGCGGGACGGGGCCTTCACCCGGCGCTGGACCTTCGACACCAGCAGCTCGACCAACTCCGGCAAGGGATACGACGGGCAGGGCAACCACCAGCTCTCGGTGGCCGACGTCGACGCCGACGGCAAGGACGAGATCGTCTACGGCGCCATGGCCATCGACGACAACGGCAACGCCCTGTGGACCACGAAGAACGGCCACGGCGACGCCATGCACGTCGGAGACCTGGACCCGTCCCGTGCGGGGCTGGAGGAGTTCAAGGTCGACGAGGACAGCTCGAAGCCCTCGTCATGGATGGCGGACGCGAGGACCGGCCAGGTCATCTGGTCGACGCCCGCCGACGGTGACAACGGACGCGGGGTCAGCGACGACATCTGGTCCGGTTCCGCCGGAGCCGAGTCCTGGTCGGCGGCGGCCGACGGGATACGCGACCCCGAGGGCACCGTCGTCGCGAGCCGGAAGCCCTCCAGCTCCAACTTCCTGGCCTGGTGGGACGGCGACACCACCAGGGAACTCCTCGACGGCACCCACATCGACAAGTACGGCACCTCCGCGGACACCCGGCTGCTGACCGGGGCGTCGGTCCACTCCGGCAACGGGACCAAGGCCACCCCCGCGATCTCCGGCGACCTGTTCGGCGACTGGCGTGAGGAAGTGGTCTGGCCGACCACGGACAACACCGCGCTGCGGATCTACTCCACGCCGTACGAGACCAGCACGAAGATCACCACGCTGCTCCACGACACCACCTATCGCACGGCGCTGGCCTGGCAGAACACCGCGTACAACCAGCCGCCGCACCCGGGCTTCTTCATCGGCGACGGGATGGCGACCAGCGGCTGTTGTTCCTCGACCTGGAAGGCGACGAACCAGCGCCCCCGGTCCAGACGTACCGTCGCGGACAGGATTCGCATGGTGCCCGCATCAATGAGTGCACGCAGGCCGGAGGCGTTCTCGTGGAGGCGGACCGTGCCGATCCTGGGCAGGGTGACATGCCTGCCGCCGGGCTCGATACGGATCGTGCCGGTCGTGAACCGGCACGTCGGACGGGCCTTTCGCTTCGACTTGAAACGCGGAACACCCACCCGCGCGCCCTTGCGCTTGCCGTTCTTGGACTTCGCGTAGTTGTCGAAGGAGGCCGACGCGTTCGCCAGGCCGGTGTTGTAGGCCTCCTTGGAGTTCTCCTCCCACCACCCCGCGAAACGCGGATCAGTCCGTTTGTCCTCGTTGAACGCCTTCCGCAGCGAGGGCAGCGACCACGACCGCCACAGAGTCAGCTCATCCTCCGGGATGCCGTACGAGACTTCGGCTTTGCGCTGCCACCACACCGCGGTGACATGAGCGATGGCCCAGTTGTACGCGGCCCGTGCAGCACCCGCATGCGAATGCAGACGACCCATGGCCGTGGCATTCGGATCCAGGGCCAGCCTGTGCGCGGACACGGTGAAGCCCGGCTGCGGTGTGAATTTCTTCATCCGGCCACGTCCTGTGGGGCGGTGGCGGCCGCGACCGCCCGGGCGGCCCGCATCTTCGCCGAGCGCCGCCCGTACAGACGGGCGCACATCGAGGTGAGGACCTCGGTGACGTCCCGCACCAAGTCATCGGCGGTCTCAGCCGGATCAAGGACCAGCAGACACCGCCCCGAGGCCGAGAAGGCCGCTTCGAGGTGCTCGACGCCGAATCGGGCGAGCCGGTCACGATGCTCGACCACGATCGTCCCCACTCCCGGATCGGCCAGAAGGCCGTGCAGCTTACGGCGGCGCCCGTTCAGACCGGACCCGGTCTCCGTCACCACCTC